>JASFSK010000350.1:0-5695 GCA_050114455.1 Desulfobacterales bacterium
TTCAATTGTGGAAAAAACTTATGATTGGCCTTTGGAAACGGATAGTCATCAAGTTTGTCGAGTTTTACCCAGCGATGATCAGCGGGACCGTTTAGCTTTACCCTGCCGGAGATATAGGTACAACAGAATACATCCATTTTGATTTTAAAATGGGTGTAGGCATGCTTGATCCGCTCCAAATGGGTATCGACCCTGACGATAAGATTGGTTTCCTCCCTGATTTCCCGGATGCAGGCGTCTTCGGCCTTTTCATTGTTTTGGATCTTTCCTCCCGGAAATTCCCACAGCCCACCCAGCAAACCTTCCGATTTTCGCAAGGTGATCAGGACTTTTCCATTTTTAAACACCACTCCCACCGCAATGTTAAACTGCGGGGTCGGTGAACGCTTCAGCTTTTTGGGATAGTCGGCAACCCGGTGGTTTTTATGGGCCAAACACATTTCTTGAACGGGGCACCGCTTGCAGACCGGACGCTGTGGAACGCATACCATGGCACCGAGCTCCATCATGGCCTGATTAAAAGTCCCAGGATCTTGTCGGAACAGCAGCGTGCCCGCGGCCTCTTTAAACACTCCGATAGACGTTGAGCGGTTAACGGGTTCTTCTACCAGGAGCAATCGTGCCAGCACACGTTTGACATTACCATCCACAACCGGGTAGGGCTTGTTAAAGGCAATACTTAAAACGGCGGCAGCGATATAATCACCAACACCGGGCAATTTTCGCAAATCTTCCCATCTGTCAGGCAGAATGCCTTGGTGATGGTTGAGAACCATGCCGGCGGCCCGGTGCAGATTGCGGGCACGAGCGTAATATCCAAGCCCCTCCCAGGCTTTCAATACATCCTGTAGATCGGATTGGGCCAGCTGCTCAATGCTGACAAAACGCTCTATAAATGACTGGTAATAAGGCAATACCGTTTTGACCTGGGTTTGTTGCAGCATCACCTCCGACACCCAGATGTGATAGGGATTATTGGTTCTTCTCCAGGGCAGGTCCCGCTGGTTTGACATATACCATCCAATCAACGATTCTCGAAGGGATGGGATATCGGGCATTGATAATTTCGCTAAAAGCAATGGTGTCAAAAGCTCCATCAAGGTTCGGTTCAGGATATTTTATGCAGCGATCAAACTGATTGATTTCCAGACCAGCGGTAGCGCTTGTATCTAATATTGGGGTTTTGTTGCATTCAAGACGCTCTAATATCCGGGCACTGGTCAATGGCACGGGTGAGGGAGCGCATATGGGCTTTTTCTGCTTGGGCAATGGACTGAAACATCGCCTGGGCTTCAGAATTTTCGGAACGATCCGCCATTGCTCTATATAGCTCAAAAGCCGAATATTCGATGGTCATGGCGAAATCGATCACACTTGTACAGCCCTGATTTCGAATGGCATCCAGGTGTCGACATGCTTCTGCAAGATTCTGCCCGCCTTCCAATATCTCGCCTTCAAGATCCTGATAAATCCGGTCAAAAGGCGGCGGATTGTGCTGAAGTTTTTTCCAGAACCGATAAATCAAGGTTGCATGGGCTTTTTCGGCGATAGAAACCTGCTTCAGGGTCGGACGAATGGAATCATTCGCGAACTTGCGAATGGCATACTCGTAAAATCGCCAGGCACCCTTTTCGAGGTTCATGGCAGTGGTCAGCAGTTTTTCAAACGTCTGATCCTTGTCAAACAGCTTTACCTTGGGGAATCCTGACAGGGTTTTACCCTCCCAGGCCTGCACTCCGCCTATCAGGTGATAAACCGTTTTTGAACTGACTTCTCCTTCACCGGCTAAAGATGCGGCCCATTGGGAGCGCCCACCATTGGCACAATAGAATATAAGGTCCCGATCCGACGGGAGTGTAAAGAGCCGGGCTTCAACATCGGTAAGGGGCATGAGTTTGGCGCCGGGGATATGTCCATTTTCGTATTCAGCGGCACGGCGCACGTCGATTAGCAGGTAGTTTTTTTCTTTTTGTGTTTGTACGTAGTCCCTGAATTCTGCGACGGTCAAGGACTCAAATTCGAGATTGTCCATGACGTCATCCACCTTGTTTTCCCAAGATTTTTTTGACCATGGCCTGGGTGTCAGTGGTCGAGTCGGTGCAGGAACCGTTGCGACATACGTGGGCCGTTGCCTGACCCGCAATCACCTGCAAGCCATCGGTATATCCGGCGAAGTTAGCCAGTCGGTCGGCATTGGTGTTCGATTTTACGATTGCCACCTTGTTGGGTGTAAAATTGAGATTCAACGCCGACAACAATTGGCGGGTGTCAATTGCCTGGGGTTCTCCGGCGATAATGATATCCTGGCCCGGGCGCAATGCAAAATCAAGTGCACATAAAAAATAGGTGAAAGCCTGGGGCTGAGATCCCACCGTGCCGGCAAAGGCACGGATTTGAGCATGGGCCCGTTCATTCCATTGAGGGTCGCCGGTCAGTCTGGACAAAAAAACGAGGTTGAGAAGGGCAGCTGAGTTGGCCGATGGAATTGCCCCGTCATACAGTTCTTTGGGGCGGACAGGCAGTTCAAGACTGCCATCAGGCGTAGAGAAGAATCCCCCGTTTTTCGCGTCCCAGAATTGCTCGACCATTTTTTCTTGCAGCTCTTTGGCAGCTTCGGCAAATTTCAGATCATAGGTTGTCTGATAAAGGCTCAACAGCCCATGAATCAAAAATGCATAGTCACCGGCATGAGCCTCCACCGCCAGTTCACCATCTCTGAAACGGTGGTAGAGGCGGCCTTTCTTATCTCGCATCTTCGACAGGATGAAATCGGCGGCCTTGCAGGCGGAATGTTCATACTCGGATCTTTCGAGAATCCTTGCACCCAGAGCCAGGGCGGCGATCATCAGCCCGTTCCAATCCGTGAGAATTTTATCGTCTTTCAACGGATGAGTCCGCTGTTCCCGTACCTTAAATAATTGCTCGCGAATGCTGGTCCAGTCCTTTTCTAGTTGATCTTCCGCTAAATTGAGTTTATCCGCCCACTGTTTCAAAGGCGCCGTTAGATGCAGGATATTGGCACCGGTTTTTTGACGGGTGGCTTCGTCCGTAAAATTTCCCTCCGGGCTTAACCTTAAAATTGTCTCCCATTTAGCGGCGAGTTCATCTCCCAGAACCTGTCGAAATTCTGCGGTGGTCCAGACGTAGAATTTACCTTCCTCTCCTTCACTGTCGGCATCCTCAGCAGAATAAAAGGCACCTTGTGCATCGGTCATGTCCCGCAATACATAGGTGAAGATGTCCTGTGCTGTTGTTGCAAAGAGGGGATCCTTCGTAATCTGATAGGTTTCGAGGCAGGCGGTGGCGATCAGGGCCTGGTCGTATAGCATTTTTTCAAAATGAGGCAACAGCCAGCTGGAATCTGTGGAATATCGGTGAAAACCAAAACCCACATGGTCCCAGATGCCACCCAGACGCATCGCAGTCAGGGTTTTCTTAACCATATCCAATGCATTGGAGTCCCCGCTGCGATGGTAACAGCGCAGCAAGAAGAGCAACCGGTGAGGTGTCGGAAATTTAGGGGTAGGCTCAAATCCGCCGTGCTGGGGATCAAACCCCCGCGCAATCTTTTTGTAGGCCTGGTCCAACAAGGTCTCGTCAGGTTCATCCGCGGCCGCAAATGCAAACGCTTTTTCCAATTCAGCGGCAATGCTGAGAGCGGAATTTTCGACCTTTTTTATATCGGATATCCAGAGTTTTTTGACCTGCCGGCAGATGTCGATGAGGCCCGCCCGCCCGCCGCGACTAATTTTAGGAATATAAGTGGCCGCGAAGAAGGGCTTTTTCTCCGGGGTCATGAATATGCTCAGCGGCCAACCGCCGCTACCTGTCAGCATCTGGCAGGCTGCCATGTATACCGAATCTATGTCGGGGCGTTCTTCACGGTCGACCTTGATACAAACAAAGGTGTCATTGAGATATCCCGCAGCCTCCCGATCCTCAAAGGACTCTTTTTCCATGACATGACACCAGTGGCAGGTGGCGTATCCAATTGAAAGGAAAATCGGCTTATTCTCTCTTTTGGCCTGATCAAAAACGTCATCGGACCATGGATGCCAATCAACCGGATTATGGGCATGTTGAATCAGATAGGGACTTTTTTCATTGATGAGATGATTCGGCGACATCATGTCCTCCTTAATTCGGTTTTCAACCCCAATTCCGGATGATGAAACCGAAAAATATCCAGCCTCCGCGCTGAAACCCCCGTATTTTTGAATTCGAACTTTGTCAATCGGGCTTAACTGAAATGTGGCGCCATACAGGTGTTTCTGTGAGCCACTCGAATCACCCGGTATAAAATTTAAGATAGACACGATGATAGGCTTTCGCAACAGGACTTTGCATTAAGGGTCCTATACCGCAGCCATCGAATTTTTCACCATAAAAAAAGGCAACACCGATGGTGTTGCCTTTAGTCAAATATTTGTTCAGCTATCTCAGACTAACTGCAGCATGAGCCTGTTGTTCCGCAGCTTGAACAACTGGCACCGAAATCAATGCTGGAATTGATTTTGAAACCATATCCCATGAAGTCGATTGAAACGGGTTGGGCTTTTTCATCGAACTCTTTGTCCATAATAAATTTGAAGCCGTTTACATCATAGGAATTATCCGTGTCTTTGGGCTCATCCAGAGCCATTGCCAACGAAGGACCTCCTCAGCCTCCTTCATTTATGAAGATACGAATGGGAACGATATCCCGATCCTTAAAATACTCTGCAATTTGCTGGCTAGCTGCTTCGGAAATTTCGACCATAACATCCTCCTTGAACTTTAAATATGATCAGAATCATGTCGCTGACTTACATAATTACATAGGCCTGATCGACGAGTTGGCAATAATGGTAATTACGGGTATCTGTTTTGTCAATGGCGAATACGGCAGCCACCGGGATCTTGTTTCGATATACTGCATAATCTTTGAATAAATATGCTATTGACGCTATTGAAATGAGAGCATCTCCAGCGATAAAATTATAAATCATAAACAATTACAGTTAATTACTTTTCCAATGAGCGAATATAATTCAGATAGACTTTCAAATCACCGGTCGAAAACAGCATAAAAATCACCTGATTGATGGTTTGATCGGTTTTGAGAAAGTCGCAGGTGGTGTTTAGGGCGATTTCGCAGGCCTGTTCGATGGGATAACCGTAAACGCCACAACTAATGGCCGGAAAAGCAATGGATCGAAGATGTTTTTCTGCGGCCAATTTCAAGCTGTTTTGGTAGCAGCCGGAAAGAAGTGTTTTATCCTGTGGCTGGCCACTGTAAACCGGGCCGACCGTGTGAATGACATGACGTGCCGGAAGGTTATATCCTCTGGTAATTCTGGCTTCGCCGGTGGGGCATCCCCCCACTGTTCGACATTCTTTTAGCAGTTCGGGCCCGGCAGCCCGATGGATGGCGCCATCGACACCGCCACCTCCCAATAAAGATGAATTGGCCGCATTGACAATTGCATCCACCGACAATTGGGTGATATCCCCCTGACTGATTTCAATTTTATCAAGAATTTCTTTTTTCATAACCGCATCCTGACCCGGTCAAGCCGGTGAATATTGAAAATTGAAGAACGAAGACTGAAAATTAAATTTTTATGGTTGCCGCCACGCTCTATCTTTATTTATAATGGCTGGAAGTCTTTCAATATTTAATAAGCTCATAGGTCATAAAGTGTTTCATCTCTTT
>JASFSK010000351.1:0-5673 GCA_050114455.1 Desulfobacterales bacterium
GTGCTGAAAGATTTCAGGAAATAAAACGTATCATATGCGGAGATTATGGGGTGGACGGTGATGGCCTGGAATCGACCATCGATTCGGTCGCCAATAAAAGTGTCGAAATGTTATCGGTTTTTGAAATTGATCCCGGCAATATGAAACCATTTTCGCAAATTCTTCAGGAAGCCAATCAGGAGCTTGGAAAATTAAACCTATCCTACGAGCAGCTAACGGTGGAATTAAAGCAGGCCAAAGAGAAGGCCGAAAATTACGCCCAAGAATTGAAGACCGCCAATGAACGACTCAGAGATTTGGCTTTTAAGGACGGATTGACGGATTTATACAACCACCGCTATTTTCAGGATTCACTAGACCATGAACTCAGTCGGGCTCAAAGGTATAAAAAACCATTTTCACTAATTATGGTTGATTTGGATCATTTTAAAAAGATCAATGACCAATATGGTCATCCGGTTGGAGATATTGTATTAAAAGAAGTCAGCAAAACCATAAAAAAAACGATTCGCGATTGTGATATTGCCGCCCGCTATGGTGGGGAAGAGTTCGCAATTATTTTGCCGGAAACTGAACTCAAAGGGGTGTCAATGGTGGCCGAAAGGTTGAGGAAATCCGTTGAGGCCTTAGAGATTGAAATAAATGATGATTGCATTGAGGCGACAATTAGCGTTGGTGTGACATCTTATTTCATTTCTCAAGGCCAAAAACAAAAATCTGAAATTATTTCAGAAGCCGATATGGCCCTTTATAATTCCAAAAATACGGGCCGAAACAAGACCAGTGTTTACAACGTATAGCCTTTCGACGTTTGCTAAGACTGGAAAAAGGTAAAATGGATGGAGAATCAAAGAAAACATCCAAGAGTGAATGTATATGTCCTGGCCTCCTATGACTGCTACAATGACGATGGAGAGCTCTATGATCAAAAACTTGGCGTCATACTGGATGTCAGTGTTGGTGGTATGCTGATTGAAACCGATGATATTATTGAGGCCAACTATGTCAAGATTGTATTTGTCAACCACAGGAATAAGGTGATGAGTGTCGTCGGATCCGTAGTCCATTCAAGACTAGCAGATAATGGCAAAGTAAAAACAGGGCTGTGCTTTCATGGATCAGACACCGAGAATATCAAAATTGTAACGAATATAATCCGCACCAATTATTATGGTAAAAAAAATAGCGCTCACGCCAGTCCCTAACAATCTAGATGCCAAATTAACAGGATTCAATTGCCTGCGACTTTCCGACCGAATCTACATCCCTAAATGCCAGCCTGCCCTAAAGAAAATCGCCAAATAGCCGATGATTAACCTAATACAGGGTGTATCCAATCAACACATCACAAATAGATTATAATCATTTGAAATTTTATCCCACTGAAACTGGCAGTAATGATCGATCGTTGCCTGCGCGTGAGAACCATCCTTCAGTTGAGAAATACCGAAGGGACTATCACCGGTGCCATGATTTGGAAGTTTAATTTTGGATAAGCATATACTTCATTTTACACGAATGGGAAATTAATATGTCCGTAAATTTGAAATCCAAAATTTTAGTCGTAGAAGACGATGAAGCGATACGCGAATTGATCCACGTTTTTCTTGATAAATCCGGATTTGAGGCCTTTACGGCCATTACCGCTGAAGCGGCTGTTGAGATTTTAGAAAAGGAAGATATCGGAATTGTCCTCACTGATATCAATTTGCCCGGCATGAGCGGTTTGAAACTAACCAAAATTATTAAACAGGACTATGATGCCGACGTTATCATTATGACTGGCTTTTCCCTGGAGTATTCCATAGAAGAAGCCATGGCCCGCGGGGCCAGTGACCTGATTATCAAGCCGATCCGGCTGGAAGACCTCTTGCTCAGAATCAACGTTGTACTGAAAAACCGATCGGAAAAGCAGGAAAATTGCCGCAAAATGGCCGAGTTGACCAACCTGACCACTCGGGACGATTTGACGGGCCTTTTTAATTCAAGACAATTTTATCGGCATATCGCCCAGGAAGTTGACCGATCCAATCGCTATTTTCGCCCCCTTTCCTTGATACTGATGGATATCGACAATTTTAAAACCCTGAACGACACTTATGGCCATCTTTTTGGGGATAAGATTTTATCGGCCATCGGAGACATCATAAAATTAGCGATTCGAATTCAGGATACCGCCTACAGATATGCGGGAGACGAATTTACGATAATTTTGCCTGAAACAGAACTGGAAATGGCAATATCAGTCGCCGAAAGGGTCCGACAGGCGATCGAAAATGACACCAGGGCCTTCTTGGAGCCAAGGCCCATGGGGGTGACTGTAAGCATCGGGGTGGTTGAGTATCTGACGGATGAATCCATAAAATCTTTCGTTCACCGAGCGGATATTGCCATGTACACATCTAAAAAGAAGGGTAGGAACTCTATTTCCTTTGAGCCAGCCCTGCCACAGACAGAAAACTGATTTTTTTTATGACTAGTCATGTGTGCCACTGAAACAACTTTCGGGAAAAAGTCAACCTGCCATCAGGCAGTGACCGATGGCCATGGATTTCACAAAGTCTGCCGGATAGCCTTGAAAATGACGTGGCTAAACCGGCTTTTTGTTTTACAGCAGATATCTAAATTGAAAAATTTCGGGGGTTTGAGAAATCCCAGTGCATTTGACATCAACCGAACCGATAATGAGCTGATAAGTCGACACAGTCTGAGAAAAAGGGATAGAAAAAATGAGTTCTCTGCCTGAAAAATCCAACGTCTTTATCAGCGGATTCATGCTTGCCAATTTTTTGCAGCTGGTTAATCTGGAACAGAAAACCTGTACGCTAAAAGTGAGCTCTAAGGATAAATTCGGATACCTTTACTTCAACAACGGTGAACTGATAAACGCCGAAGCCGATGGCATGGATGGAGAACAGGCAGCCACCACAATCATTTCATGGCAGAATGCGCAGGCGGAAGTAGAAAATAGCTGTAAAACGGAAAGAAAAGTATACACTCCTCTCATGCATATTCTGCTGAACTCCACCCGCCATGCGGATGAAAATGGCACCATCCGCGGTCACCCGGATATTTTGGATGAAGCCATACAGCAAGCTGAAGCACATCATCTGAAAAAGGCCAAGCTACTCCTAAGCAAAGTATTAAAACAGGATAATCGGAATCACAAAGCCTGGTTGTGGTTCTCACGAATTACGTCAAGTGTCAAGGCTGTCGGAGGATCACTCAACAACGCGCTTAAAATTGCACCGGATGATCCTGAAGTTATCAAAGAGGTCCAAAAATTTCATCAAGCCAAAAGCCAATTGCAAGAAGAACCATTTCCGCGATGTCCGTTCTGCTGGTCGCCCGTTAAAAGAAAAGCCATTATCTGTCCGGTTTGCAAATGTCATTTGATGATCCATAGCCAATTTTTTGAGACGGAGCACAATGGTAGTGAAGAAATCCAACAAGAGGCCATTGATAGGTATACTCGAGTCCTAGAACGAGAAAACAGTTCCCAGTCACACTATTGGTTGGGTATGGTTTACCTCAACATGGATAATTTCGAGGATGCCCTGAACCATCTCGATTTTGCCTCCAAACTATCTTCCGGGGTAGAATTTTATTCAAAACAATTGAATGTGTTGGTGAAATACATGGCCTCTAGTGGGGCTGTTTTGTCTACAGAATTGAAATCTGCCGGCAAGGATACCGAATCCGCTTGCATGCCATTGCTGGAAAAGATCAGAAAAAAAATTCTGGTTGTAGAAGACAGCTCAACGATTCGCAAGGTCATATCAATTACCTTAAGCCAAAAAGGATATGACATCGTCGAAGCAGGCGATGGACTCGAGGCTTTGAGTCGTTTAAATGAGACCAAACCTGACCTAGTGTTGCTAGATATCATTTTGCCAAAAATGGATGGTTATCAAATACTTTCCATTATCAAAGAAAATTCGGAGTTTAAACACATTCCGGTCATTCTGCTGACCAGCAAGGATGGCATTATCAATAAAGTGAAGGGAAAAGTAGCCGGGTCTTCGGCATATCTAACTAAGCCCTTTGACCCAAGCCAACTGGTTGAAACCATCGAGCGGTATATTTAAAAGACCAAAGAGAGCATATTTGCAATGGAAACCAGCGATAAATCCAACATGGGTGCCTCCCGGGCGGCATGCGCCGGCCAGGGACAAAATTTTCTGTCCCTGGATGAACTGATCACAGAAATCGACAATGAAATGGCGCTCCCTTTCGATGCCACCACAATCAAACAAGAGATTGTTCCCGATTTGGCTGAAGCACCTACCGATCTGCAAAACCAATACATTTTACTGGCCTTGGAGAAAACACATTTTGCATTACCGCTTTGCAGTGCTCTTGAGATTGGGCGGCGCCCGCTCATCACGCCCCTGCCGAACCTTCCGAATTGGGTTTTGGGTATCAGCAATGTCCGCGGCGAGATCATATCCTTTATAAACCTGAAAACATTTTTCGGAATTACTTCGACCGGGACCAAATCTGAACGTCGTTTTCTGATTATCTATAATCAGGATTTAAAGGTCGGTATTATTGTTGACAGAATTTTGGGTATTCTTTCCCTGAACAAAATTGATACCGATCTCCAAAGAAGTCCCTACAGAAAGGGGGAAATAGCCAGCTTTATCACAGGGGTGTCTATTTCGGGAGAAACGCCAACAAATATTCTCGATGTTGATAAGTTGTTATCCTGCGCACGCATGACACAGTTCAAATAACTGGAACAAGTGATCCGTAAAAGTCAAAATCGCGTATGGGTCAATATACATACAAATTAAAATCAGAGTATTAAGGACGAAACCCCAGTGCGCAACCAAGGGGTGAGTCGAGTGACCCGGGCAGTCTGTTAAGGAGGCTCTGTATGCCCATGCAGCCCCAAATTGATATGATAAAAGATTTTATCGAGGAAGTGCAAAGTTACATTCCCACCCTGATCACTGGATTGGAATCTTTAAAAGACGATGTTGACCATAAAGAGGCTCTTGAAGAAAGCCATCGACTGGTTCACACCATAAAAGGGGCCTCATCCATGGTTGGGCTGAATGGTTTAAGTCTTATCGCGGACCAGATGGAAGTGTATCTCGATGAGATAATTGCCGGGAGCCTTGAGTTTAACAACGAAGTCTTCGATACCATGCAGAAAACCGTTGAATTCTTCAATAAATACTGCTGCTGCTATCTCAATGGCGGGGTAGCGTCCCGAGCGATGCTCAAAGAAACAGTCCTAAATTTCGGACGCCTTCCGGGAGGTACCGTGGATATGGATGAAACGGCACTCGCCGAACTGCTGGGGTCAGTACCTGAGCATGAAGGGCTAAATGACACCGAAAAAACAGACCCCGAGCAGGTTGCCCCGGAAAGACCAGCTCCGACCAACCGGATTCTGCCAAAATCCGGCGACAGGCCGGACATGGTCCCACCAACAGGATCTCTAGCGACGCAAGACAGTATTACAGTTGGCAATGAAGGAAGAAGTCAAACAACTCATACTCAAGCAACAGGCCAGGTGGAGATTCCAACCCAATTGCTGGAAAGTTTTTTTGAGGAAACCGAAGAACTCCTGGAGGATTTGGGACGTTCTTTAAATATTCTTGACAAGCAGGTCAAAGAGATTGTTGCCATCTCACCCAACATGCGAGAAGAAATTCGACGCAT
>JASFSK010000352.1:0-5666 GCA_050114455.1 Desulfobacterales bacterium
GCCGCATCCGCAATTTCCATCCGGCTGTCTTGAATTCGACGCGGTATTTCACCATGCAAACAGGCCGTCATACCAATCAATCCCTGACTGCTTTCTCTAAGGATTTGTTTGTCGATGCGGGGCTTGTAGTAAAATCCTTCAAGTTGGGCAATGGAAGCCAATTTACAGAGGTTGCGGTAGCCTTTCTGATTTTCAGCCAAAAGGATTAAATGGCAGAGATCCCGGTTGTCGATCGGGGTTTTGTCAAACCGGCTGCGGGGAGCGACATAAATTTCGATCCCGATGACAGGTTTGATACCGGCTTTGGCTGCTTTCTCATAAAATTCGACGGCGCCAAACATGGTCCCATGATCGGTGATGGCTACCGAATGCATGCCGAACTGATCGGCACGCCTCAGTAAATCGTCGATGCGGATGGCACCATCCAGCAGGCTGTATTGCGTATGTACGTGCAGGTGAACAAAATCAGGGACGGATTTTTGGTTCATCAGATTAAATACCTTTTTTCCTGTAGTAGGCAGCAAAATAAATGAAACCCAGGCCGGCACCAATCGCATAGTGCATGGTGCATGGAGCAGAGCGTAACAAAACTCATTTATCCCAAGTTTTAAACCTATGCGCTTTGCCCTATGCCCTCTGCAATCCAAAGCCTGCAGTGATTACGAACCTGGCAGCAAAGCAGGGAAAAATTACCTAAAAAGCAAAGCTACTCCAATCGGTAATTGGGTGCCTCTTTGGTAATGATCACATCGTGAACGTGGCTTTCGCGCATCCCGGCGGCACTGATTTTTAAAAATCGAGCTTTTTCCCGCAGCTCATCCAGGGTTCGGCAGCCGCAGTAGCCCATACCGGCTTTCAAGCCCCCGATGAGTTGAAAAAGATTCGCAGAAAGGCTACCCCGGTAGGGCACACGACCCACAATGCCCTCTGGAACCAATTTATCGTTTTCAGCTTGCTCACTTTGATAATATCGATCTTTACTGCCCTTTTTCATGGCTTCAACCGAACCCATGCCCCGATACATTTTGTAACTGCGACCTTGAAAGAATACCACTTCCCCGGGGCTCTCTTCCGTTCCAGCTAAAAGCCCACCGACCATAATACAGTGAGCACCGGCACCGATTGCTTTCGTTATATCTCCGGAAAAACGGATACCGCCGTCGGCAATCAAAGGAATCCCAGTTTTGCTGGAAATCGCACGGCAATTGGTAATGGCGGTCAATTGGGGCACGCCGATACCGGCAACAATTCTGGTGGTGCAAATCGATCCGCCCCCGATCCCAATTTTAACAGCATCTACGCCTGCAGCAATAAGGTCTTCAGCGCCTTTGGCCGTACCGACATTGCCGGCGATCAAGTCAAAATCTTCAAATGTTTGCTTTAGAGTTTTTACAGCATCAATGACATTGACAGAATGTCCGTGAGATGTATCAATCACAATGGCATCAGCGCCAGATTTTAATAGCGCCTCTGTTCTCTGGGTCATATCCGGTCCCACCCCGACGGCTGCACCCACCCGCAGCCGACCCAGTGAATCTTTGCACGCATTGGGATACTTTTTTATTTTTTCGATATCCTTGGTTGTTATCAATCCTGTGAGGTGGCCCGATTGATCTACCACAAGGAGCTTCTCAATACGGTGTTTATGGAGCAGTTTTTTTGAGTCGTCGAGAGAGATCCCCTCCGATACGGTAATCAAATTGTCCTTGGTCATGACCTCAGAGATCTTTTTGTCTAAATTTGTCTCAAACCGCAGGTCCCGGTTGGTTACAATTCCAACCAGCTGATCGCCGCTGGTTACAGGAACACCGGAAATGCGGTATTTTTCCATCAATTCGAGCACCTCTCCCACTTTCCGTTCCGGGTCGATGGTAACCGGATCAACAATCATACCACTTTCAGATTTTTTAACTTTATCAACTTCAATAGCCTGGCTCTCTACACTCATATTACGGTGGATAAAGCCCATACCACCCTCTCTGGCCATGGTAATGGCGGCATCCGCCTCCGTGACGGTGTCCATAGCGGCACTGACAATGGGGATATTGAGGTTGATATTTCTGGTCAACCGGGTGCTGACATTAACGTCTTTGGGCAATATATCTGAATAATTTGGGACCAAAAGGACATCATCGAAGGAATAAGCCTCTTCAATCGAAATCTTTGCCATGGGAATCCTCTCTATCATATTATTAATGAAAACTTGTGGCATCGAATAGCAAATGGACGTGTCTTTGGCAATCCTAAATTGTCGCCAAGTGGGCCGATTCAAAAAAATATTAGATGCTTCCAAAAGTGTTCGACCTGCTGAAACCAGCTCGTATTCTTGACAAGATGTGGTGTCTCATAATAAAAGGATAAACTTTATTACCACGATGGTATACCGGTTGAAGCTGAGAAAAATGGAAAATTCTTGCTGAATCTCCGGATTATTTTCCAGATATACCGATTGCCGCTATTTTTATTTATGGATATGTCGTACAATACGACGAGTCATACACAGCGTCATCATTATTTGCCCATTTGCCATTTGAATTGATGGAGTACAACTTAGAATTGAAGTCAATCGTCGAGATCGCTGTGTCGGTATGCGCAAGGATTAAAGTCGTTCTGTAAAGTCATACCGTACGACATTCGATTGCCGAACCCGGCCATTTTAGAATCGGCGCCAAACCAAATCACCGACCATCAGCTGGGGAGATGAGGATGGCCCAAAGAGCCACCCTGCTGGTTGCCGCTGATTTTTTTTTGCGGGCCGAGGTTTATGGCCGACATATTGACCGATCTCCATTCAATAAATGTTGAGGCTCGGAGCAGGACTACCAGAACATCGCCGTGAGAAAAATTGAGATGCTAATTAATATCAATGCCCATAATCCGCAACCGCGATTCATCGACAAAATCGTGGGAATTCTGAAAAAAGGTGGTGTCGTCATATACCCGACCGATACCAATTACGGTATTGGATGCGACATTATGAATAAAAAAGCCATTGAAAAAATCTATCAGATAAAACAAAGGAATAAAAGCAAGCCTTTCAGTTTTATTTGCTCAGGACTCAAAAACATCAGCCACTATGCCAAAGTATCTAATTATGCTTATAAAACCATGAGACGGCTGTTGCCGGGACCATATACTTTCATTTTAGAGGGCTCAAAATTGGTTCCCAAAATTATGCTCACCCAGCGTAAAACTGCTGGAATTCGTGTGCCGGATAACACCATTTGCCTCGCTCTGGTAAATGCTTTGGGAAACCCCATCATAACCACCAGTGCAACCATGCCGGATGGCACCATATTCCATGATGCTTCTTTACTTCACGATTATTTCGGCAAACGCATCGATGCCGTCATTGGTGGTAGCATTATACCCGGGAAACCCTCAAGCGTCATCTCTTTGATCAATGACATACCAGAAGTGATCCGGGAGGGTCTGGGAGATGTAAAAATTTTTGAATGATAGGCCATAATAAGTCTGCCCTGTCACGTTTGCACGGGACAGGGCAGATGATTGCGGCTAGTTTAACTTCGGTTGATTTCGTGCAGCAGAAATATCAATCCTCGTTTAATTTTTCCTGAAGGTTTTCCCTTAAAATTTCACCAAAGCTGGAAGTTGCAGGCCCCATGTTGTTGACGTAGTCATTGAGAAGGCCCTGCTCGTCTTCTATTTCCATGCGTTTGATTGACAATCCGATTCGTCTTTCGTCACTGTTGATGTTCATTACTTTGGCCGTAATGACCTCACCGATGTTGTATTGCCCGACCGGTGTCTTGATCTTTTCTTTACTGATCTCCGACACATGCACCAGACCCTCGATACCTTCTTCGAGCTCGACAAATATCCCGAAGTCAGTTAAATTGGTTATGGTACCGGTGATCTCTTTGCCAACCTCGTATCGCTCGGCCACCGATTTCCACGGGTCATCCTGAAGCTGTTTGATACCGAGGGAGAACCGTTCGCTTTCTTTTTCAATATCCAGGACGATGGCCTGAATGACATCGCCCTTTTTATAGAGCTCGGAAGGATGCTTGATTCGTTTGATCCAGGATATATCCGATATATGTACCAGCCCGTCGATTCCTTCGTCTATTCCAATAAAAAGGCCGAAATCAGTAATGTTTTTTATCTTGCCCTCAATGGTTGTGCCTACAGGATACTTTTCGGCAATGACGTCCCAAGGATTCGGTACAACCTGCTTCATTCCTAAGGAAATTCGGCGACTCTCGGGTTTAATGTCAAGTACGATGGCCTCGACTTCCTCTGCAACGGACACCACTTTGGAGGGATGGCGCACTTTTCGGGTCCAGGACATCTCCGAGACGTGAATCAGTCCCTCGATGCCTTCCTCCAATTCAATGAATGCACCATAGTCTGTCAAGCTGACGACCACACCGGAGACCCTTGAGCCAATTGGATATTTTTCGGCCGCTACCGACCAGGGGTCAACGGTAAGCTGTTTCATACCCAGAGAAACCCGTTCCTTTTCTAAATCGAAGCTTAACACTTTTACGCGAATCGAATCTCCCACGGCAAAAAGTTCCGACGGGTGTTTGACTCTGCCCCAGGAAATATCGGTGATATGCAACAAGCCGTCTACACCCCCAAGGTCTATGAATACACCGTAGTCCGTAATATTTTTAACGATACCGTCGACGACCTGGTCTTCATGGATGGAAGCGAGGGTGGCCGCGCGCTTGGACTCCCGTTCCTTCTCCAGTATGGCCCGCCGGGACAGCACAATGTTGCTGCGTTTTCGATTATATTTGAGGATTTTAAATTCGAAAGTCTGTCCGACAAGTTCATCGAGATTGCGAATCGGCCGCAAGTCTGCCTGAGAGCCGGGTAAAAAGGCTTGGACACCGATGTCCACCGAAAAGCCGCCTTTGACCCGATTGGATATAACGCCTTCAACCGTCCCATCCTCATCATAGGACTTTTTAATGGCATCCCAGATTTTGATATTTGCGGCTTTCTCTTTGGAGAGAACAACGCGCTCTTCCTCATCATCCCACCACTCGACCATCACCTCGACACTGTCACCGAGTTCGGCAGTGACTTCGCCCTCTTCATTTCTGAATTCTTGAATCCGAATCTGCCCCTCGGATTTATAACCGATATCGACGAGCACGTGGTCTTTATCGATGGAAATGATTCGGCCGGTGACGACTTCGCCTTCGGCAAATCGTTTAAAACTTTCTTCATACAAATTCATCACGCTTTCCATGTTGTCCCCGGAATCCTGAACATCATCGGATAGCATATCAGCCGAAGTCGTTTCCGACACTTCTGATTCTAATAACTGCTCTTGCGGTGTTTCCACCTCATCGGATAATTCGGTCTGATCCGATTTTTCTTTTAAATTATTGTCGTCGCCATTACCCATAAAAAAAAATACCCCCCTTAGCCATTTTATGCTTACCACCCTGAAAGAGCGGTCAATCGGATATATTTAACAGGTTTTATAAAAAAAGCAATAATTAATTTTTCTAATTTAACAATTTTAGGTGATGAGGCAGCAATTTGGTTGGCGTCTTTAAAAGAGGGGAGTCACCGTGGCAAATTCAGATCTATCGGGGTGCGGTCAGGCGGATAGAATATGTGCGAGTGATCGGAATCAATATTATCTGGCAAGTTAATTAGTTTCCATGCACAAATGGTCTTTTTGC
>JASFSK010000353.1:0-5665 GCA_050114455.1 Desulfobacterales bacterium
GGGGAATGATACCCGGGCAGATTTCGCATCGCCCTTAAGCTGTTTCATGCAATCCGTGTAATCTGCGAAATCTGTGGATTCACCTCTGCCTGACCAGAAAATTATTCTTTTAGTGAAATCTTTCTTATCTAAGGAGAAAATATGTCAGATTTACAATTACTTTCCTTTCACGATTGGCTGGTTGATTTGCGCCGCGAACTGCACCAAATACCGGAGCTTGGCTATCAGGAAGAAAAGACCGCGGCCAAAATCTGTTCGGTTTTAGATGAAATGGGGATCCCCTATCAAACCGGTATCGGAAAAACGGGGATCGTCGCCCGGGTCAAATCCCAAAAACAAGGGCCGGTGGTTGCCTTTCGTGCTGACATGGACGCCCTGCCCCTGGAGGAATCCAATGAGGTCCCTTACAAGACCCAGCATCCCGGGTTGATGCATGCTTGCGGACATGACGGACACGTGACCGTCGCCCTGGGAATTATTCGCCGGCTGCAGGAACAAAATTGGCCGAAGACCGGATGCGGGGAAATTCTATTCTTTTTCCAACCCGCAGAGGAAGGCGGTGCCGGGGCCAAAGCCATGTTGGATACCGGTCTTTTCGACAGTGAACCGGTGCAGGCCATATTCGCCGGTCATATGAATCCGGAGCTGCCGGTCGGCCAAATAGAGCATATATACGGAACCGCCCATGCGGCAACCGATACCCTGCGGATTCGAATCAAAGGCAAAGGCGGGCATGGGGCATCGCCGCACCTGTGCGTCGATCCCATTGTCGCCGGAGCGCATCTGGTAACCCAATTGCAGACGTTTGCCAGCCGCAACCTTCCGCCATTGGAAAGCGCTGTTCTGACCATCGGTGAATTTCACGCCGGAACCAAGGAAAACATTATTCCGGAAGAAGCACGCCTTCTTGGTACCTTGAGAACGTTGTCTGCGGAAGTCAGAGCCTTGGCCATCCGGCGCTTTGAAGAATTGGTGAAGGGCTTGGACCAGGCATTCGGCGTCTCATCGGATTTTGAGAACATCGAAGGCTATCCGTCCCAGACCAATCATGACGGGCTGGTCGATTATATGAAATCATGCACGGAAGCCATTCTGGGCGGCGCCGGCGTTCATATCGGCTGCCCGAGAATGGGAGCCGAAGACTTTTCCTTCTTTTGTCAGAAATGGCCGGGGGCCATGTTTGGACTCGGCTGCCATGACCCGGCGACAGGATTTCAGCACCCGCTGCATTCATCCCGCTTTGACATGGACGAACGGGTATTGGATGTAGGCGTTGTTTTGTTTGAGCACGCCATGGTTCGCTTTCTAAAAGAGGGTGGCTTGCAAGTATGATTATCTAATATTAAGAGAATCCCAGAAGGATGATTTCAGCTGAAGTATCGATGCATGGGACGCCGGCTGGTATTTTGGAGGAAATTGAAGCCAAAAAAAAGTACCGCTTTACATATTTTGAAGAATATACTGGGCCTTCAATTGCGTTAACTATGCCGTTAGACGAGAAAGATTTTGATCTTTTAAACTCAACGATTGTATTAAACTCCCAGGAAGAACTCGCACTTCCGCTCCACGGCAAAAAAAACAAACTGAAGAAAGATGACTTTTGTGAATACTTTGCAAAAGAGCGTCTTGGGTTAACCCAAAAATCTATAGATCAAACGGTGAATCGCATTGTCAACGTGTTTCCTAAATGGACCGATCTTATTCAAAAATGCTTTTTATCTGATTCAATGAAGACTGAATACCTCGAACTTCTGAACATGAGATTCAGTAATCTGGATTTAGCAAACTGGGGATAGTTCGGGTAAAAGGACGGAGTAGAGTTTTAGCATTCACCATAAACCCAGCAATTCCGCCGTTAAACAATTCACCCGGAATTGCTGCCGACCTATGAATCGACGCCACGTTATTTCGAAGGAACTGAATTTTATCACAAGGTGAAATAGTGGTTGACAAAAAAAACGGCCGCCGGTACGGACTATGATATAAAAGCAAGACCGAAGGTTGATCAGGGCTTTTCAAAGTGTCTAACTTCACAATAGGGTAAGAGACAATGAAAGGAGGCTTGAGATGAACCCGACAAATATTCTAGGCATTGATATCGGTTCGGTGGCCATCAGCATTGCAGAATTATCCCCTGAAAAAGATCTTATCAGAGAATCATACGAGTTTCATCACGGCGCCATCAATGACACCTTAAAAGATATGCTGGGAGGCTTTGACCTGTCCAGGATTGGTGCCGTTGCCGCGACCACCTCCACCCCATCTATCCCCAAGGTTGACCGCAGATATGACAATCGCGTTTCCATTATCACCGCCGGCCGTCATTTTCACGAGGAAATCGGGTCGATTTTATTGGTGGGTGGCGAAAAGTTCGGCCTGATTCAATTTGATGAGAAAGGCAATTACGTTCATTTTAAAGCCAACACCGCTTGCGCCGCCGGCACCGGCAGTTTTCTGGACCAGCAGGCTGCCAGATTAAATCTGACCGGCATAGAGCAGCTCAGCGATATTGCCGTTAACAACCGGGACATGATCCCCAAGATAGCATCGCGCTGTGCCGTATTTGCCAAAACTGACCTGGTCCACGCTCAGCAGGAAGGATACACCCTGGCTGAAATTTGCGACGGCTTGTGCCATGGACTGGCAAAAAACATTGTGGATACCGTGTTTATCGGGGAAACCCCCAACAGCCCCGTTATAATTACCGGCGGCGTGTCGAGGAATCGGGCCGTCGTGCGGCACATTGAGGATATGATCGGCTTGGGCGTCACTGTTGAAAAATCCCTTTACGGCGCTGCCGGTGCGGCCCTTAATTTGTTGGAAGACATGTCAAGTGGCCGGATAAACGCCGCAACATCCGGTACTGACATCTCATCGTTGAAGCAATTGCTGGTTCAGCAGCCGACAAACAAATCCTATTATCATCCCCCGCTAACCCTAAAGCTTACCGACTACCCGGATTTTAGCTGCAACCATCGCTATGAATTTCAATGGACTGAGTCCAAACATCCGTATCCGGTGGAGGTAGACGTTTACCAAAAGCTGGAAACCGGTGATTCGTATAACGTATTTCTTGGTATCGACATCGGCTCCACCAGCACGAAAGCAGTGCTGATGAGCGGCGACCAGTCAGTGCTGGCCGGATTTTACACCCGCACGGCAGCAAGGCCGATTGCTGCCGTCCAGAATATTTTTGCCGCCATTGCCGATATGGCTGATAAAAACGCAGTAACTCTGGGGATCATTGGCGCCGGCACGACCGGATCCGGCCGAAAATTTGCCGGAAAAATCATTGGCGCCGACTTGGTTGTTGACGAGATCACAGCCCATGCCCGGGCCGCCTGGCAGCTCAACCCCAAGGTTGATACGATTATCGAGATCGGCGGACAGGATTCAAAATTTACCACCCTGAAGGATGGCGCCGTCACGTTTTCCATCATGAACACCGTGTGTGCCGCCGGAACGGGCAGTTTTATCGAAGAACAGGCCCATAGGCTGGGCTGTCCCTTAAAGGAATTTTCCAGCCGCACCGAAAATCAAAAATCTCCTCTGGCCAGCGACCGCTGCACGGTGTTCATGGAAAGAGACCTCAACCATTATCTCAACGAAGGTTACACCGCCAGTGAGGTCCTCGCATCGGTCTTACATTCGATACGGGAAAATTATCTCACCAAAGTAGCCATTGAAAACAATATCGGAAATACAATCCTATTTCAGGGCGCCACGGCCAAAAACAAAGCGCTGGTGGCCGCTTTTGAGCAGCGGCTTAAAAAGCCGATCCACGTCTCCCGCTATTGCCATTTGACCGGCGCCTTGGGTTCCGC
Organism: Desulfobacterales bacterium; assembly: GCA_050114455.1. GTDB lineage: Bacteria > Desulfobacterota > Desulfobacteria > Desulfobacterales > JAFDCJ01 > JAFDCJ01. The sequence goes on from JASFSK010000353.1 coordinate 3,825, forward strand.
ACTCCTGCTCTCAGAGCAGAAAATCACTGCTACAAAATTCAGGGGTGTCGAACTGCATAAAATAATGATTCCGATTCAATCGGAGGTGTGCCAGCTGTGCACCAATCACTGCAAATTAACCCTGGCTGATGTCGGTGGTGAGCAAGTCGTCTACGGCTTTTTGTGCGGTCGAGACTATGATACGTCTAAATACGTCAGCAACAATCTTTGCGGATTCGATCTGCTCAGGGAAAGAAAAAAAGCAATCTCCTTTGAGCTGCAGACAATCACCAACACCGGCCTGACGATCGGCATTCCGGCGGCACTTCACTTACATGAAGACCTGGCATTGTGGCGGAAATTTTTTAATTTGTTGGGCATCCAGACGGTTACCAGCGAAACATACAACAATGCCGTAAAGGACGGCAAACACATAACCGGTGCTGAATTCTGTGCGCCTCTGACGGCGCTGCACGGACATATCAGGCATTTATTAGCTGACCCGGCTGTCAACTACGTCTTTGCACCTTTTTATTTTGAAAAGAAAACCCCTGAAAAAGGTGTGCGCAGACATTACTGTTATTATACACAATTTTCGCCTGCGGTCATCTCAGCGGCGGTTGGTAGGCTGCGTGATTTTAAAAGCCAGGGCAGCAAAATATTGATGCCCATGGTCAATTACCTGTACACCAGTTTTCACACCAAAGTCGAGCTCTATCGAATGCTCAAGGCCGTAACCAGGGTGCCCATCGGCTTTTTGGAAGTGGCAGCGGCCTACGACAAAGCGATGGAATTCAAAAAATCCTGCCGATTGAAATTAAAAAACCTCTACAAAAAAAGCATTGCCGAAATTGACAAAAATATCCATGTCGTGTTGCTGGGTCGGCCGTATACCGTACTGTGCCCAAAAATGAACAAAAGCATTCCGGAAATATTTGCCTCTTTGGGCATTAAAGCATTTTATCAGGACATGCTCTCTTATAGCCGGCAGGAGGTCGCGTCGATTGAACCGCTGCTGTCCGAGCTGCACTGGCACTATGCCGCCGAAATATTGGAAGCTGCGGAAGTTATCGCACATTCCGACGGGCCTTATCCCGTGTTGATCACCTTTTTTAAATGCAGTCCGGATTCCTTTGTGGTCGATTATTTTAAGAAAGTCATGGAATCTCGGTCCAAGCCGTACCTTATCCTGCAGTTAGACGAGCATGATGCCACCACCGGCTATGAAACGCGTATCGAGGCCGCCGTGCGGTCATTTAAACATCACCACAGTCTTGTGACCAAAACCAATCCAGCCGTATCGACCCCGACGATTCGGTTTGAACGAGAAAAAAATTTGGCCGGCAAAACCCTCATTTTACCGGCCTGGGACAATCTGAGTCAAAGACTTGTGGTCGCAGGTCTGCGGCGCGTCGGCATCGATGCAAGACTGCTTGAAGAAACGACGACCTGCATCCAAAAAAGCCTGCGGTACAATTCCGGACAATGCATCCCACTCAATATTATTGCCCAGGAATTTGTCGACTACGTCGAATCCCATCAACTCGAGCCGGAAAATACCGTGCTGTGGCTGGTTTCATCGACGATATCCTGCAATTTAGGTCTTTTTCCTTATCATATAAAGACGCTGTTGAGTGCCCACGGCCGAGGTATGGAAAAAGTGGGGATCTATACCGGTAGTCTTTCTCTCGCCGACATATCTTTAAAGTTGCCGCTCAATACTTACCTGGCCTTCATGTTGGGAGGACTGGTCCGCAAATTAGGCTGCAAAATAAGACCCTATGAGCAGGTTAGCGGAACAACGGATCAGGTCATCAAGGAGACCATGGATGTTTTGGTTGAGGCCTTCCTGGGCAACCTTT
>JASFSK010000354.1:0-5641 GCA_050114455.1 Desulfobacterales bacterium
CGATTTGCCCACGGCGGCAAAGCGGCAGGATGCGGCCAGTGGAGACCCGGTCATGACACCAGTGGCCAAAACCAAAATATTTTCCGGCGCAAACGGGTCAATTCCTGTGGGAACCTGTTTCAATAAATGATGATACCCGACACCGCGACCGCCCAAGTAATTACGGTAAAAGGTTTCATCATGATCTTCCACATCAATTCGATGGTTTGACAAATCTACACGCAGTGTCTTTCCAGTATATCCGTAAAACATAATAGTCAGTCTCCCGCCAGGTTTATAGATATGAATGGTTTGTTTGATGGTTATTTACAATACGTGGTACATAGACATAATATTTGGTTGGAGTCAATACATTCTGCGCCTCGCAGCAGGATCAACGCATTTGCAATTTACAGGGGGGCTGAAAACATTTTCTGGATGACGATATCACCATCGATTCCGTCCAACAAAACCCCCTCAGCAGGTGGTGCTAAAAGGTGAAATTGAGATTGCAAATTTAAGGTATTCGTATTACTTTTTTTTCAATAGCAGGTATCTTAGAAAAACGTATAAATAAGGCATCGATCTATGCTACGCCTGGGATATAATACAAATGGCTTCAATTGCCACTCATTGGAGTCGGCTTTGGAAGTAATTGCCGATTTGGGATACGATGGCGTAGCGATTACGCTGGACAATTACATACTCAACCCTTGGAATTCCGAATTAAACCGAACGCTGGATCACGTAAAAAGGATTCTGAATCGAAATTCACTTGCCTGTGTAATTGAGACGGGTGCCCGATTTCTACTCAACTCCCGACATAAGCATGAGCCGACCCTGATTACCGACAATACCGAAGGAAGAACGGCCCGTCTTAACTTTCTTAAAAAGGCAATGGTCATTGCAGACCGACTGAATGCGGAGGCGCTATCGTTCTGGTCCGGGAAAAAAAAAGAGACCGTTGATGATCAAGCCGCCTGGAAATGGTTGATTTCGGGATGTCAAGAGCTTTCGAAGGAAGCTGAAGGCTTTAATGTTCCATTGGCCTTTGAACCGGAACCCGGCATGTTTATCGAAAATCTTTCACAGTTCCAAAAATTAAAACAAGCGGTAGATCATGATTTATTTTTTTTGACTCTGGATGTCGGCCACGCCTTTTTAACCGAGGAAATACCGGTAGGAGAATGTGTTCGCCAATTCAGGGATGATATTAAAAATATCCACATCGAGGATATGAAAATGCAGGCGCACCGCCACCTCTTTTTTGGGGACGGAGAAATCGATTTTGACGATCTATTCAAGGCGGTAAAGGATATCGGCTATCCTGGTCTGATAAATGTCGAATTGGGTCGCCACAGTCATGATGCCGTCAATGTGGCCAGGCGATCTTATGAATATTTGGAAAAACTACGGTAGAACCTTTACAAATTCTACCGGCCAGCCGGCAAATTTCACCTTAAATATCTTTTAATAGCCTATTGGCCGGAGATGCTTCCATGGCTTCTCTAAATTTGTCAATTGCGTCGGACAAGGTCCCAAATTCGGCATTTCTGGCTACAGGAAGGCTGTTGACGCCATTTAGCTCGATGGCATCAACAACGAATTTTATTGTGAGTGTATGAATATCGCGTGCCGGTTGATAACCGAATACTTGGTCTTCTTTTGTCCTGGTTTCGGTCACCACCTGGCTCTCCACGAGATCAGATAATAGATTGTGGACAAGCCGTATTGGCATTTTAAGCCGATTGGAAATATCTGTACCGGTTAACGGTTTATTTCCATTTTCAAAATTTTTTACCAGCAGATGGGCGATTTGCAGGATGAGCACTTTCCTAAAGGCCAGACTGACCTTGCGGCTGTCGGGTTCATATTCATAGGTTCCGACATTCTGGCTGGCAAACGAGAGTTCGGCACCAAAAAGAACCACCCACCAGCTGATCTGCACCCACATTAGAAACAGCGGCAGGGCCGCAAAACTGCCGTAAATGGCGTTATACCTGGCTGTCCAAACTTGAAAACTGATATAAACCCATTGGAAGATCTGAAAGATGGTGCCGGCAATGATACCGGCCGCAATACCCGATTTTAGCTTGACTTTGGTATTCGGCATCAAAATGTAAATAACCGAAAAGAGAATCCAGATGAGAACATACGGAATCAGTTTGAAACTAAAGAAGATCAACGGACTGATCATCCCCAGCAGCTTGATTTGATTGGTCAACTGGGTAATCTGGCTGGTAATGAAAACGGTGGCACTGCTGGACACAATGAACAGCATCGGACTTAGTATCATTACAGCCAGATAATCGCTGAATTTTCTACCCCAGGTTCTGCTTTCCTTGATTTTCCAAATATCATTTAAAGAGACCTCTATATGACTGAGAACTTTTATCACGGACCAGAATAGCACAATCAAACCGATTCCGGCGATCAGTCCTCCCTTGGTGGCTTCGAGCATCGATTCGGCAAATTCGATGACCTTGGCCAGTACCTCCTGCTGCGCTTCCATCGGAAATCTTTCGAATAGTTCCTTTTTGAGCTTCCTTTCAAATCCAAACCCTTTGGCGATCCCGAATAACATGGCTGCCACTGGAACGATGGAGAGCAATGTATAAAATGTCAGCGATGAGGCCCGGAAAAAGCACTTGTCTTCGACAAAACCGCGCAAGGTAAGAATAATAATCCTGAACTGTTTGATCAGAAAGGATTTGCCGAAAGGAAGATCTTCGAGACGGACGCGCCAGATATCAGTGCTCACAAGAGCAATGGCTCGGCTGACCCATTCTTTTATGTCCGGAGATGAATCCTTACTCACAGCATTCACCAATAGCGAGCTTATTGCTTGAATTTAGCTGTTATAAAAAAAACAATTAGAAAATCTTAACCAATTCCTATGCAGGCGGCGCTGGCTGTTTGGTTGTTTTGTGTTTGGCTGCCGTGCTGTTTGGTATTTAGCTTTCAGGGTTTCAGGTAAAGGGCAGCCAGTCTGATCAAGAAAGAAATACCAACAAGACCAATGTCGAATTAAGGAATTATTGCTATTTCATTCGTCAAAAAAAACAGAGCGCAGCCTCCGGCTCGTAGGGATTACAGCGCCTACGCCTCGGAGAGCGACATCCAACATTCGTCAATAGTCGATCGTCCTTCGTCATTCCAAGTAGTTTCACACGAGTCGGCTATCAATTTCCGTCAATCTCGCGAGCAATTATCATGCTTGGCCATCTATCCGCTAATTGCTGTCCCCCAAAACCGAAAACGCTTTCATAAAAACCGGAAATCCGGCCGTCGGAATCAGCAGAAGCAGTGTGTGCTTAATTTCGGCATCGCTAACGCCGGCAGCCCGTGCTTTTTTGATGTGAGTTGCCAGAGCACGCTTGTGGCTGCAAGCCGCTGAGATAGCGATTTTAATCAACCAGCGGGAATTTTCCCCCAGTGGTCCGACATTTTCATGAATTTCCCTGCCCAGCTCTTCATGTCTTTTATAAACTCCAGGAAACTCTTCTTTAAAACGGGTGAAAATTTGGTGAATGTCTTCCATGACCGTCTCCTCTTCTGCAAGTCTCTTTGATTGTTTTAGTTCATTTCATGGCCATCCGTCAGACACAGCGTATGGTGATATTTTCGTCATCTTCCGATGATTGGCAGAGCTAAACGACATCTACAAATCTTCCATTTCCAAATCTCCTTCTTGCGGTTCAGAGGTGGGATCTTCTAAATTATCCTCTATATTATCATGAGGTTTCAATTCGCTGGCAGCAGTGTGGATTTCTTCATATTTCTCTGCGCTGGAAGCAAATAAATGACTTTGAGGTGCCAGACCGACTTCTTTTAATACGGCGTCCACGTCGGTTTGGGCGAGGTTTTCAGCCATTTGGGGACCCAATGCATCCCCGACAAGAGTCTTCTGAAAATCAGTCAGGATAAACATCACTTCCGGCGCTGCCAGATTGGTCAACTCCAGCCGGGTGTTTTCGAATGTAAAAATTTCGGTTGTGTCCGGTTGGGTCTTGACGGCAAAATCGGCTTCACGGGCTTGAGCAAAAGCAGACACCGTCTGAACCTTAAAATCATGCTCAATTATTTCCGCTGATGGCTTCACGCGAAATCGCCCGTCACCGTGTTTCAATGACAGAAAAGACACGCTGGTGTTCCTGGCCGAATTAAGGTTACACTGCAGAATCGTAAGGGTGGTTTTTGGCGCCAATGTAAATATCGTGCCATCGACAAGCCGGCATAAAATCCGGCCGGTGTCCCGCGTACGGATGGTATCGCCGTCATAAAGCGGCAAGCCGGTTTTGACCGGATACCCCACATTCGGGTCGCGATGATAGACAATCACCTCGCCCCGCACAGCTTGAATTTTCCCCACTGGCAAACCAACGCCGGCTTGAAAAATATCCTCTATGAGCAAATCCCTCGGCAACAACGTTTCCGAAATGGCTTGATCAGCACGGGTTGATTGACCGATAATAAGCCAAACGAAAGATAGACACATCAGACAGATGCTAGTTCTACTGAGTGGGGGCATCATGGGCTCCTGAGTTTGATTGGGTTGAAAATTTCAAACGCTCATAACCTCGGACATGCTGTCGGCTTGCAAGTTTCGTTTTAAGTCTTAATGATATATAAATGTAACAATATCTGTGAATATTGTAAAGCAGGGTTTGTGAAAAGTAAGTGATTGGTATTATGACGCATTCCTGAAGATCCGATTACTATAAAATTGGTTTGGACTGGATTCAGCAATTTCAATGGAACAGATGATTGGACAATGAATCTGTACCCTGGTATTTCAGAAAAACAATCAGCGAGGAGTTAAAATTGAAAACCTTGAAAACACTATTTTTGATTGTGATGTTCGTGATGCTGACTGCAGATTGGTTTCTGGCTGGCGAAGGAACCCGGAATTCAGCAGCAACCCAATCACTGGCCCGCAATCAAACAAGCGAATCTGATCAACGTTCCGTTCAACTCATATCCTGCAATTGGTCTGGCTGGAAAAATAGCTTCCCGGAAGTCAAATGCAGCTACAATAGATGCGAAAGCAAAAGAGAAGTGCTAAGTATGAAATGTTTGGATGGTTTTGTGACCGAAGTGAAGACCGCTAGAGTGTGCGCTGGATGTGAGATTTTTTAAAATCCTATCTTTTTGATTTTCCCGATTGATCCAGCCTTTTTAGTTCTCTACGCATAATCTTTCCGGTCGCGGTCATGGGCAATTCGTTGATAAACTCGACTTTCCGGGGATATTCATGGGCGGCCAGCCTCTTCTTTACAAAGGCCTTAATGTCCTCTGCAATTTCCGGTCCCGGCCTCACCTCCGCTTTGGGCACCACAAATGCCTTTACAATTTCGGTACGCAACTCATCCGGACTGCCGATAACGGCCACCATGGCCACGGCCGGATGCCTCATCAGGCAATCCTCAATTTCAGCCGGTCCGATGCGGTAACCAGAGCTGGTAATCACATCGTCTTTGCGCCCGTTGAACCAAAAATACCCATCTTCGTCCTTTTTGGCCATATCGCCGGTTAAGAGCCAATCTCCTATAAATTTGTTGCGGGTGGCCTCCGGGTTTTTCCAGTATTCCAAAAACATGACCGGATCAGGAGGTTTGACGGCAACTTCGCCCACATTTCCGGCCTCAACCGGATTGCCTTG
>JASFSK010000355.1:0-5640 GCA_050114455.1 Desulfobacterales bacterium
AACCCTGCCGGCGGCTTATGAAGGGAGTTAATCAAAAGAATTTTGACTCAATTTTAACGTTTTGCTCGGGCTTGCAATAAGCGCGCCGGTATACCTAAATAGACAGACCAGATTTAAGCATTCCTAATAATGGTCTTGTCAGAGGTTGCAATGACATACGCTTTCAGAAAAAAGAACCATGAAGCCAAAATTCTTTTTAAAAATCAGCGATCACCAGCAGAGCAAAGCCCTGGCCCCTTCGAGGGGCCTACCTCAGACCCCCAGCTCTGCGGGTGGTCGCTGATTTGATGGTGCCCTTGGGGCCAAGAGGGAAACCGGTGTAACTCCGGTACGGACCCGCCGCTGTAATCGGGGACGAAATCCGCAAATTGCCACTGGCCTGGCGCAAAACAGGTCGGGAAGGCGCGGAAAGTAGATCGATCCGACAGTCAGAAGACCTGCCATTATGTTCATGTTTGTGGAGATGGTAAATCCTCAAGCGCTGAAGCTTGGGGATTTTTTTTGGTCGAATTCAGCAATGCGAGAAAAACCTTGAGGAGGACATAAAAAATGAATTTACAGGACATCGCAGAAGAAATCGAACCCTTGGATCAGGAGTGGATGTCCAAGGCTAAAGAGCGTACGGCCCAACTTGTTATGCCGACCAGGGCTTTGGGAAGGCTGCATGACATCGCCGAAAGGCTCTGCGGTATCCAAAAGACATTGCAACCGGCAATTGGACGCAAGGCGGTACTGGTGTCGGCCGCCGATCATGGCATCGTGGCCGAAGGCGTCAGCGCCTACCCACAAGAAGTAACCGGGGCCATGGTGCAAACCTTTCTTGTCGGTGGTGCCGGGATAAATTCCATTGCACGTCACGTAGCGGCGGACGTATACGTAGTGGATATGGGGGTCATCCCCAATTTGGACAACCTCGACACGGATCGATTAATTGTACGTAAGATTGCACCCGGCACTGCCAACTTCGCCAACGGACCGGCAATGTCCCGGTTAAATGCCGAGCAATCCATCATGGCCGGATTTGAAGAAGCCACCAAACTATATCAAAAAGGAATCGAAATTTTGGGCACCGGAGACATGGGTATTGGCAACACCACCCCGTCAGCTGCCATTGGTGCCGTTCTGTGCGGTACGGAATTGGATAAAATGGTCGGATACGGCACCGGCGTAGATACCGAGGGGCTCGCTCGCAAACGAGATGCAATCGCCCGGGGTATTGCTGCAAATCGTCCAGATCCCACCGACGGCCTCGATGTGCTGGCCAAGGTAGGCGGCTTTGAAATCGGCGCCATCGCCGGCTGTGTGCTGGCGGGCGCTTTTCACCGCCGCCCGGTGGTCATCGATGGATTTATTTCGACAGCCGGTGCTCTGATTGCCCAGGTGATATGCCCCCAAGTGACCGACTATCTGTTTGCCGGCCACTGCTCTGAGGAGTCCGGTCACCGGTCAATGCTCGAGCATCTCAAGCTGGACCCGATCCTGGATCTCGGGATGCGGTTGGGTGAAGGTACCGGTGGTGCGTTGGCCATGGGTATCATGGAGGGTGCTATCGGGGTTTTTAAAGAGGTATTGACATTTGAAGAAGCCGGCGTCGCGGACAAAGCGTAGACTTTGGGAATTTGTCATTCTTTTTTAATCACTCCCAACGATCATCCCCTTTACGCTCCAGATCAATTGTATGGCTTCGGGTTGAATGGTTGCGTCTGGCTCTGTTTTCAGGTTTATTGGTGTGCCATGTCCCGGGCCGATCAGCAAACGAATTCAGCAGCCAGCTGATGACACTGATCATCAAAGAACCCAGAACGGCTGATCCGAAGCCATGGATCTCGAAGCCGGATATGATGCCGGAAACCATTTGCAGCAGGAGTGCATTGATCACAAAAGTGAAAAATCCCAGAGTCAGGATATTGATCGGAAGGGTGATAAGAAGTGCAATCGGTCGGATTAGAGCGTTTAGGATTCCGAGGATGGCGGCCGCCATGAACGCCGTAGAAAATCCGTCAATCTGGATACCTTTCAACAGATAAGATGTGAGAACGATAGCACCGGTGGCGGTCAGCCACCTGATAAGCATTCCATTCATTACTGATAGATCACCGGCCGTTTATCTTCTCCCTTAACAAATGAGAACAACGGAAAGTGACAACTTGACGTTGCGACAACATCATATCATCGCCGGTGGCCGGATTTCTTCCTCTTCGTTCTTTTTTGTTTTTCACACAAAATTTGCCGAATCCGCTGATCAGGACGTCCTCTCCTTTTTCTAAAGTACTTTTGATTTGTTCCAGCAGAATCTCTATCAGTTCGGCCGACCGGTTTTTGGGAAATCCGAGATCATTGTGAATTGCATCTACAATATTTGCTTTTGTCAGTGTCATTGATCGATTGCTCCTGTGGGTCAAAACGGACTCTGGTTGGAAAAATCATGGCAACGGCGCCAAGCTAATTAAAACTTTATCTTTTGTCAAGAAATTAAACGTATTTAGAATCATATTCGCCAGCGTTTGTCAAAATATTTTACGGACGCTACAGTAAAAAGTGATCAGGGAACTGATGCCTTATAAATCCTGGCCTCCCCGGTGGCGGTGTAACCGGTGACGGCAGCGGGGACGATAACGGAATCGCCCCTCTTGATGGAGATCATTTCGCCGCTGCCAATATCCATTAAGGAAGCCGAGCCTTGGGTGCACAGCATGATTTCGACGCCTCTTGATTCTGAGGATTGATACGGAATTCCATTTGCGATTGTGATCATCGAAAGAACAAATTCATCCGCCTTGCTGGCATACACACTTTCATTTTGAGTCTTTTTTATTGCCTCAAGAATTTGAATGGTCCGGGGTTTAAAGTTCAGCACGTTTAACAGTTCGGGGACATCCACGTGTTTGGGCGTCAGTCCGCCCCGCAAGACATTGTCCGAATTGGCCATTAACTCCAACCCCACGCCTTTCAGGTAGGCATGAAGTTCCCCCGCCGGCAGGAATAGCGCCTCACCAGGATTCAACTCAACAAGATTCAATAGCAGAGGGCTAAAAATTCCAATGTCATCGGAATATACAACTGAGAGCCGTTTCACCCAGGAAAAAGCCAGTTCTTGGTCTGCCAGCAGATCTGCGGTACGGATGGCCTCGGCAACCACTTGCCTTTTCCGATCGAAGTTCATGGTCATCAGATCGGTAAAGAAGCGTTTCAATCCGACAGCGTCCGGCTGATTATTGAGGGCCGCCAACTCGGGTGCCAAACCGACGGGGCAACTCTTACCCACCAAGTCTATGATGTCCGGTATGTCACGGAACCCGGACAATGCCCAAAATTGCGATAACGCACAGATGCACTCTGGTTTATGGTTTGCATCCTTGTAATTTCTGTCGGGAGCATCCATGGCGATTCCCATGGCGATTTCTTTTGCAAATCCTTCTCTGGCCTGATCCAGACTGGGATGGGCTTGTATGGAAAGCGGTTTGGCAGCCGCCAGCACTTTGAACAAATAGGGTAGCTGGTTGTCAAATGACGAAGCCACCGTATTTCCCAGGATGTCTTGGGGATACTCGGCGATCAATTTTGTTAGAGGCTGCCATTGTCCTTGACAATTTACCAGGGAAGGCGCTTTGGGGTGAGCGCCCATCCAAAGCTCAGCCATGGGCGTCCGTGAAGAATTCTGTTTGCCGAGTAGATCGGGGATTGCGGTCAGCGAGCCCCAGTCATAATTTTGGATGGTATTTTTTAAATATTTAATGGTCCACATAGCTCTGCCAAAAGATTATAGAAGTTGATTTAATTAAAAAAATTAATGTTTTCCCGTAGATGGGCGATATAAAAAAGTGAAACCGAGTCATACCAGGGTTGAATGGTCTCATTCCAATCGAATTTGTATCGGAAGCCCATGGGGATAGACCATTTAACCTGAATTAATTATTAGTAAATTAATTCGATTACAGCAAGTTTTTTGGTTTCGAAAACGAACAAATGTTTATAAACATGCGAATTCAGTTTTTTTGATATTATCAAGCCATTATGATTGTTATCGAATCGGCCAGTGTTACCGATCGGGGCAAAAAACGTAAAACCAACGAAGATGCTCTGATTCTGGAAGATGCTTTGGGACTATACGTCGTGGCAGACGGAATGGGCGGACATCGGGCCGGCGAGGTGGCCAGCCGCCTGGTCGTCAATACCATGGGAGAATATGTTAAGAATTCCACGGGCAGTTCCGATCGCCGTCAAGCGGTCGAATTCGATGAAACCCTCTCCCATGAAGCCAACCGTGTTCTCAACGGTATTCAGATATCCAACCAGGTCGTGCATGAAGTATCGCAGGATAATCACTCCTACCGAGGGATGGGGTCAACAGTCTCAGCCGTTTATTTCACAGACAGTACCTTGATTGCGGCCAATGTCGGTGACAGCCCGATTCATCTTGTTCGCGACAAAAAGATAAAACTACTGTCGGTCCCCCACACCTTCCTGGCGGAACAAAAATCTATCAATCCGGAAAATGCCAGGAAGCTGGGGAGGGAATTTAGACACGTTTTGACCCGTGCGGTGGGAACCGAAAGATCCGTCAAAGCGGATGTTTGTGAAATCCAATGTTTCAGGGATGATATTATCATCATCAGTTCCGATGGCTTAAACGACAAAGTATCGCCGCAAGAATTGCTGGAAATCGTCCGAAACATTACACCCCAGGCAGCCTGCCAAAACCTGGTGGATTTGGCCAATGATCGCGGTGGGGATGACAACATTACCGTGATCGTGCTTCATGTTAAAATGGTAAAAAATTCACAGCGAAAAATCAATCGACTGTTGGCGCTGATCAAGCGAAATTCTGTCCGGATTCTGACCGGAGCCAAGTATAGCATTCAGTTAATAAGTCAAAGAGTAAGAAAATGCCAAACTTAACCTTGAAATTTAAAGATACCATCCTTGAAGAATACCAGCTTCAAAAAGGGCATTCCTTGACAATCGGGCGGCGTCAAAACAATGATGTGATCATTGAAAACCTGGCTGTTTCCGGACACCATGCCAAAATAGATTCTGTGGCAGACGGATTTGTATTGGTCGACTTGAAAAGTAAAAATGGCTTATTTGTCAACGAACAGTTGATTGGTTCACACTGGCTCAAAAACGGAGATATCATTAATATCGGAAAACATTCCCTGGTCTTTTCGTATTCAGAGGATGAGGTCCTGACCGATAAGGTTTCGGATGAAATGGAAAGAACGATGGTCATTGATACGAACCAGCATCGCAATATGATGAAAAAGAGCAAACCGAAAGCGCCAAGGCCACTCCCCAAAAAACCTAAAAGGGAAATTGGCTTTCTAACCTTTCTGGCCGGTGGCACCGGAAAAATCAAACTCAATGGGAAAATCACCAAACTCGGCAAAGACCGCTCCTCCGACATTGTTGTCAAAGGTCTGTTTGTTGGCCGGACGTCTGGCACTATCAGTAGACGACCGGATGGCTTTTACTTAAGCTATGTGGGCGGGTTGTCCAAACCGAAGCTCAATGAAAAGGTCGTAAAGCAATCGGCCATCCTCAATGATCTCGATATCATCGATATCGGTTCCACCAAATTGCAATTTTTTATACAAAAGCCTCATCAAAAAAAGAAAAAAGTGATATAGCAAAATGCATGAA
>JASFSK010000356.1:0-5635 GCA_050114455.1 Desulfobacterales bacterium
CCGCAAATATCTCTTGTTTCCGCTATGCTTTGGACTGTTTTTAGGTCTTTGTGAATGCCTTGCAGAAGAAAAAAAATCGGTATCACCAATCAAGATGTCATTGAGCGATGCCAGGCCAACAGGACGGCTGGGGGATAATCGACTTGTCGAATGCTCGGGGATGGACACTTCCTTGGCATCTGACGATCTAATTTGGGCGATAAATGACAATGGCCACGGTCCTTTCATCTACGCCATGAGATTCGATGGACGCAGTATGGGACGTGTGTTGGTTGTCGGAGCACAAAACCGGGATTGGGAAGGAATCGATACCTTCCTCTGGCAGGGTCGCCCTATGATCCTAATCGCCGATTTTGGTGATAACCGTGAGCGGTACGATACCCACACCCTTTATGTTGTCGAAGAGCCCGAATTGGAGGATGATCCTTTTGGCGAATCTTCTAGCGTAACATTAGCTTGGCGAATCGTTTTTTCATACCCTGATCGCAAACACGATGCCGAATCCGTTTTCGTAGATGCGACAGACGCAAAGATCTTTGTTTTAACCAAGCGAGACAATCCGCCGCTGCTCTTCGAGTTGCCCTTGAAACCGGCTGGCCATCCGATCGTTGCCAAAAAAGTCGCCGCAGTGAAGCATATTCCAGCACCTTCAGAAGAAGACATGCTTCATAAATATGGAAAATACAGCTCCCAACCAACTTCACTGGATATTTCCCCGGACGGTCGCCAGGCAGTGGTATTAACTTACAAGCATGCCTATGTATTCAATCGCAAAAGCAATGATTCCTGGGCAGTGGCGTTAACAAAATACCCGGAAACACTTCTTTTACCCCATCCTAGAGATCGAAGCGATTTCCGGCAGCGTGAAGCCATATGTTTCGCGGACGGGGGCGAGGCACTGCTGATCACTTCGGAGGGAAAATCCGCGGCCATTTTTCGTTTGGACCATAGATGACGCATAACTGTTCTGCTTTGATATAATGAATCTACTATCTGCCTTAGGTTCAAAACAATCATGTGGCTAATCCTCGTCTCCCTGACGTTACATTTTACTCGACACGGCATTGTTTTTCCTTTCGTTCCCTTACTGGCTGAACATCTGGGGGCCGGCCCTGCGACGATCGGATTTATTGTGGGGTCGTTCAGCCTAATTGCCGTGTTTCTGTATTTGTCATCATAACGCGTCCGTCAGGTCAAATGCCTTTCTAATCACTCCAATCCGCCGGGGATGTGAGTTGCCCCAGCACCGCCCGCCGTATCCAATCCAGTCCCTGAATTGCAAGCCAGCTGCGAATATAATCGGTATCCTGATAGTTGCGACCGGCTTTGGTGAATTGCAGACCACGCGGGCCACACAGTGCATAGTAGGTTGAATGGTGATCGAAGGGGCCGATTAGGGCAAACCCGATACCGCCCGGCGGTGCAGTGGATGCTGCCAGATCCAAGGCAAGAGCGCGGTAGTCCCCTTCATGTTCAAATTCTCGATGAGCCAGACCCATTTTTTCCATCGCATCAAACACCTCATTGGAATGATGGTCGTCCGTGATCAGCCCTTCGAATCCAGCCTCGATCAGCTTCCGCGTCAGAAGGCCGCCGGTCAGGGTGTCAACCACGCCGATATTTAACTGGTTACTCGCCAATAAACGTCCGATCACTTCCGGTACCGTTTGTTTCTCCTCGCCATAAATGGCAACCCCCAGTCGTTGCCGGACTTTGGCTTCGAGGGGTGCAATGAGGGCGTCGGCTTCCGCTTCTGTGTCGGCCTTGGCCGTAATCCGGACATCGGTTTGGCCCGCATGAGCCGCCAGACCGACGGTAGGATTTTTGGTTGTCATCAGGTCGCCGATCGCCCGATCAACATTGCTTTCGCCCACCGCACAGGTCCTGAGAATCCGAATCTTGGTGGTTTTTGCGCCGCCCATCTTACTGACGAGCAGTGGAATCACTTTTTTGTTCAGCATATATTCCAGCTCCCGAGGAACACCGGGCAAGGAGATAACAACTCCGCGGTCCCGGGTGTCTTCACACCAATAGCAGGGAGCTGTCCCGACCGGGTTCGATAACGGCAACGCACCTTCAGGGATATATGCCTGGCGCTTGTTGTTTTCAGCCATCTCGCGCCCAAAACTCCGAAAACGAGCCGCTATCTGTAACTCAAGATCGGTGCTGTAAACCAGTTTCCGGCCGGTAGCATTTGCGACAGCCTGGCGGGTAACGTCGTCGACGGTCGGTCCGATGCCGCCAGAGGTAATAATGACGTCCGAGCGATCTAAAGCCAAATTGAGTATTTTGGTGATGCGGGCTTCATTGTCGCCGACGGTCGTTTTGTAATAAAGGTCGAGACCGATAGCGCGCAGCGCCTTGGCCAATTTATTGGCGTTGGTATCAACAAGTTCCCCAAGCAAAAGCTCCGATCCGATCATCACAATTTCCGCATTCATTAGATTCCTCCCCGGATGCGCTGAATTTTGCTTGGGCTAATCCCCGGCTCGCAGCCAATTCGAATGTTTAAACGTTTTGCGCTAAATATCGTAACCGACTTTTTCAATGGCATAATACCTCCTGATGGTTAATGATAAACAGAGCTTTTGGCAAACAGTATCAGACGGCCTCAAGAGATTTTTCAATCCAGACATAGAGAACCAAGTGCGTAGCCGTGATTCTTTACCGATTAAAATTTACTCGAAGGTCCATTGCCAAGTTAAGAATTGTCATTGTCAATCATAATTCTGATGGACTTTTTTGAAATATTATCATACCAAAAGTTATCTCACAATCCAGAATCGAATGACAAAATTCAAACGGCTAAGGGAGGCCTTATGGAAAAAAACACAGCAATCCACGGATGGTGCGGCCAGGTATTGAGAGTTAATTTAACCGACGGACGGATCCTTACCGAGTTGCTCGATTCGGATGTTGCCAAATCCTACATCGGCGGTCGCGGATTAGGAATTTATTATTTGTCAGAGGAGGTCGATCCCGCGTGCGACCCGCTCTCACCCGCCAATAAAGTCATCATGGCCACCGGTCCCTTGACCGGAACGGCAGCGCCCACCGGCGCGCGCTATATGGTCACAACCAAATCACCGCTTACCGGAGCCATCAGCTGTTCGAATTCCGGGGGAAATTTTCCGGCCGAACTAAAAAAAAGCGGTCATGATGCCATCATTTTGGAGGGTCGATCACCGCTGCCGGTCTATCTTTGGATCAACGGAGAGCAGGCCGAACTGCGCTCAGCCGATCATTTATGGGGCTTGACAACCCATGAGACCGACGATGCGCTGCGGCGGGAAACCGTGGATACGGCTAAAACTGCCGTGATTGGGCCGGCTGGAGAAAAAATGGTGCGGATAGCCGCCATTATCAACGATAGGGATCGGGCCGCCGGACGCTCGGGCGTGGGCGCTGTGCTCGGGGCCAAAAATCTGAAAGGCGTCGTGGTGAAGGGAGATCAGGAAGTTTCCCTGTTTGATCCAGAAGGATTCAAAGTTACCAACACCAAGTACCGCAATAATTTCAAGGAAGCCACCAGAGACAATCCGCCGCCGCTGCGACTGCACGGCACGGCAATTACGGTGGTCGGCACCCAGAGTCACGGTGTGTTTCCGACCCGCAATTTTCAACAGGGCCAATTTGAAGGCTGGGAATCGATTTACGGTGAAACGCTTAGCAAAAAATTTCTGGTGCGGGCCAAGCCCTGCTTCTCCTGCCCGATCGCCTGCGGCAGGGTGACGAAAATTCCGGAAGGCCCCTACCGGGGTGAAGGCGAAGGACCCGAATATGAAACCATCTATGCGCTGGGTTCCGACTGCGGGGTCGACGATCTGGCCGCCCTGACGAAAGCCAATTATGAGTGCAACGAGCTGGGCATCGACACCATCAGCATGGGTTCTACCATTGCCTGTGCCATGGAATTATATGAAAAAGGGTATCTGCCGGAGTCTGATGTCGGCATGCCGTTAAACTGGGGAGACGGACAAGCACTGGTGCAACTGGTAAGTCAAACCGGCAAACGACAAGGATTCGGTGACAAACTGGCCGAGGGCAGCCTGCGTCTTGCCACCGACTATGGGCATCCCGAGCTGGCAATGGTCGCCAAGGGTCAGGATTTTGCCGGTTATGAGCCTCGCGGTGAACAGGGCATGGGGCTGGCTTATGCCACTTCTCCCATTGGCGCATCGCACATGCGGGGAGATCCGGCCTACTTCGAACTTTTGGGAGTGCCCACCACCATCGATCCTCTTTCCTACAAAGACAAGCCGCCGATCGTCGCCAAGTGGCAGGATGTGTTTGCGATTATCGATGCCGCCGGGCTGTGTGTATTTTTTTCGGTTCGTTATCTAACGGATCTCACGTTGGATGCGCGTCCGGTCGGCATTATGGAATTACTCAACACTGCCACCGGCGCCAATTACGCTCTTGAGGAGCTGGAAATGGCCGGAGAACGTATTTGTAATGCTGAGCGGCTGTTTCTCACACGGGCCGGCTTTTCCCGCAAGGACGACAGTTTGCCGTCGCGTATGACCCATGAACCGATGCCCGCCGGACCGGCCAAGGGGCATGTCTGTCATCTCGAGGAAATGTTGGGACCATATTACAAATGCCGCGGTTGGACGGAGGATGGCATTCCGACTCCGGAAAAGCTACGTGAACTTGGACTTGGTTAGGCGAAGCAGTTTTATATTCAGGATCAGAGGGTACAAGTGCAAGTGAATGTCGATATTTACGCCAATTTGCGCCAGTATTCCCCAACGGGGTCTGGGCGTTTTGAACTCACCCTGGTCTCCGATGCGACAGTCAAAAGTGTTTTCCTGGCGCTGGGAATTCCCGAGGCCGTGAAAACCGTTGCGCTGGTGAATGGCCGCCACGCCACCGAACTCACCAGATTAAAGGCCGGGGACAATATCACCCTGTTTCCTCCAATGGAGGGAGGGTAGATGGATTTGGGAATGGGGAATGCGGATTACGGATTGGTAGATAAAAAAAAGGAAAATTGAGCCATACATCCTGCCGAAGTTGTGTTTCTACCTTGTCTTAATCTTCATCTTCCTTGGGGTAATTTTTTCATATGGATCGACTTTCTCCCTGAAAAACTCTACTCCGAATCCGTCTTTATCGGCCCGGACAACCTGGCCTTGACGCTTAACATGTCCATCCAGATAAGGAAGTGCGATGGTAATGACCGATCCAACCGATATGATTTTAGGTGTCTTGATGAACAAGCCCTGCTCGCTATAATTTATGAGTTCACCCTCGAAAAAACCCTCATCGGTAATAAAGAAGACATCTCCCGAGTATTCGATCCTGGACTCATCTCTTTTTTCTGCGCGGATTTTCTTGTTGAAAGTCTTCATAATCAATCTTTCAGTTGGTTTGGCAGAGTTAATATATGCGATGTGTTTCAAAAATAATGTTTAAATGCACAGATAATACATCGGCATTATTCAAATAAACTTAAAAAAAAGTCATCGCTCTGGATTTTGGCAAGGTGTTCAGACAAGAGACATGATTTTTATGGTGACATCGGTATTGTCATCAAAACCGCTGAACAGCTCAGCGCCGACACCGGCAGCGGATGTAGACACGGGCGAACCCGTGTGAGTATGGCTGGTCCAGCCCAAGCCGGCTTATTTCA
>JASFSK010000357.1:0-5634 GCA_050114455.1 Desulfobacterales bacterium
GGATACCGGAGGATGTGGCATCGCAAACTGTGAAGAACAATGCTCCAGTGGGTGCGAAATCCTATAAAAATTGATTCATTGATAAAATTCGGTTCTAATTTCATCTCATGCGCTGGAAATGAAAATCAAACGACAGGAATTCCAATGGCAAAAATTACTGAAGAACAGATAATCACGCTGGTAAAGCTTCAAAAGATAGATTCTGAAGTCCAAAAGCTGGAATTGTCATTACAAAAAATGCCCGTCCAGATCGGAATTCTCGAAGAACGGCTGGAAGAATTTCTTCGTGGCGTCGAGGAAGATAAAAACAAGATCAGTGAGCTCAATAAAAACTATCGCACCTATGAGTCCGATGTCCAGATGAATCTCGGCAAAATTCAAAAAAGCGAGGAAAAATTACGATCGGTCAAGACCAACAAAGAGTACCAGTCTTCATTAAAAGAGATAGAAGACATAAAACTAAAGAATTCTGAGATAGAAGATGAGATGCTGGAATTTCTGGAAAAAATCGAGCGAGCCGAAACTAATTTAAACGATCGAAAACAACGCTATTCGCAGATTGTCGACGATACCAACCACGAAAAAGATGCCATCAGACAGGAGATTGAACGATGCAAGCAGAAATTGGCTCAGCTGAAGTCTGATCGTAACACCGTCACAGATGCGCTGGACGCCACCATACTTGAATTATTTTCTAAAGTAAAAGCAAAACAAGCAGACGCTGTGGCAATTGCAGAAGTAAAAGACGCTGTCTGTCAGGGGTGTAATTTAAATATTCCACCTCAAATGTACATCGAGCTGCAGCACCGCAATAGCCTGAAAAATTGCCCCAGCTGCGAAAGGATTATTTATTGGGAAGATAAAAGCAAACGGCCGGAGTAACACAGGCGATCGCCGGTTCAATGCATTGATCCGGAGGAAAGTCCGAACACCGCAGGGCAGGGTGCTTCATAACATGAAGTCGCGGTGACGCGAAGGAAAGTGCAACAGAAAGTATACCGCCCGGCATCAGACTTCGCGGTCTGTTGTCTGGTAAGGGTGAAATGGTGCGGTAAGAGCGCACCGGTTCTTCGGGTGACCGGAGAAGCCTGGCAAACCCCACCCGGTGCAAGACCAAATAGGGGAGCATTTGAGGATAGCCCGTCCGAGTTCCCGGGTAGGTCGCAAGAGATGACGGGCAACCGCCATCCATAGATGAATGATCGTCGCCCAATTTGGGGTAACCTGAATCGGGGACAAAATTCGGCTTATGGGTTGCTCCGGCCGTCCCCCAATACAGTATACATACCCCGTCTGTGACAGTCCCGCTTTGGGTTGTGTGCTGATCGCTGCATTCCGTATATCAATAAGGATATTATTAATTCCATGCAGAACTCACAAATCCAACATGAAAATTCTTTTTTGGAGAAAGTTCGTATTTTTTCCCATGACTACCTGAAATGTTGTACATATATATCCAATCTCACTGATCCAATAAACGAATTTTCCAAGAAGCTATATTCTAAGCTTATATCCACCTCGATGCTACTTGAGGACTTTTTGGATTATCATGGCGCTAAAAATAATAAGGATTGGTACTACTATCGTGAACTTTCAGCGGCTGTGAGACATTTGAGCTTGGCTGCCAACTTTCAGAAACACTTAACCAATCGTCTTGATTTCTACGATCTTCCCGAATACAGTGACTTTAAAATAGAAGGGAAAACTACGCTTGACTTTTTAACAAGAACCCTGATGATAATGGCGCCGGCTATCCTAGAAGAAGCCGCGGTTCGAGGTATCGCAATTCCGCGGGACCGGTTTGTTCCTGAAGATTTTCCGAAAATTACCACCCGAGATTTTTTGCAATATGACATTGACGACCAGGACAAGGATTCTCAAAAAGAAAACATCGTCAAAATTGCCAGTGATTTCTTGAACATCACCAAAGATTTTGATCAGCTGAAATTCTATAATCCTTATGGATATGAAGACATCCTGACCCTTGTCCCCGCCAGGGTCAATGAAGTTGAGATTCGACGCTACGAAATGCTTTTACATAACCTCCAATCCTCTTTTGACACCTATGTCATTCATGGTGGATTTCTGTATGGAAATCGAAAATTGAAGCAGTTAAGAAGTTTTTTTTCGGTTGTGTTTCACCTCCTGCAGATGGTGGGGCGATTACTTCATTTCTATGAACGTCATCTGCATGAAGCAGGGTATAAGAGCACGTATAAGGTTGCTCAGGATCTACTCTCTTCATTGGTTAATCCGGCAACACTTCTCGATCGCACGATCAACTACGGCCTTTACTACGCCTGTCATTATCTGACAACCGGTCAGGAGCTGGCACGGGAGATTCTGAACGAAAATATTGAGCGGGGAAAGATAAAAGTCGGCATTCCACAAAAGCTTGGTTTTCATGCACGTCCCAGTTTGCTGGTGGCCAAGATTGTGCAGCACTATGGCGGACGCGTGGAATTATGCATCGGAGACGACCGATTCGATGCCAGCAGCGTACTTGATATTCAATGGGCAGGGGGGAAGATTCAAAAAGAAGAACTAAAGGAAGTCATATTCGAAGGTGACGCCAGAACCCTTAAGGACATCGAGACGCTGGCAAGTGTTAATTACGGCGAAGACACCATGGGTAAAGGCGTCCCGCTACCGATGGAATTGAAGTATTTAATGTGAAGAAAATTCCGAAATTTTTTTAAATACTTTTAACTTAGCAATACATTCACTACATAAAGTACAGGGAGAATTGGACCATGCAACATGACACAACCTATGAAGATGCACCCCAAAACGAAATGGCCAGTGAAGCCCAGATGGCCCAGCTCAAAGCGACCTTTGAACAGTTGCCCAATGATATTCCGCTCTATCTTTTTACGGCCAAAGGTCATGAGGATGTATTTACCCATGCCAACCGGCAGGTCATCAGGGCTTTCCGCGAACTCAGCAATAAAATTCATATGCGAGAATATGATTTAGATCATGAATTGGCAAAAAAATGGAATATCACTCACTCGCCCACACTCTTGATTGCACCGGAACAATATTCCATTCGATGGTTAGGTGCTCCCATGGGCGAGGAAGCGCGAACGCTTCTTGAAATTTTGATTTTGGTTGGCTTGGGAAAAAGTAATCTCAGTGATCAGTCGCTCAATGTGATTAAAAATATTGATTCGCCGCGAAACATCAAAGTATTTGTCAGCCCAACATGTCCTTATTGTCCCCAAGAGGCCGTTAACGCGGTGAAGGCCGCCATTGAAAAGCCCGATATCATTTCTCTTGAGATCATAGACATTCAGAGCGAACCGGAATTGGCCAACCAGTATGCGGCTCAAAGTGTTCCCCAGGCATTTGCCAATGACATACTCATCGGTCAGGGGGCGCAGCCTGAAGAGGTTTTCATCCTGTCTTTGAGCAAACTAGAGCCACAGACGATTTTTATTCCCGACAGCGATGCCGAATTGGTGGAAACCGATTTGCTGATCATCGGCGGCGGACCATCTGGGTTGACGGCAGGAATTTATTCGGTCCGCAGTGGTTTGCGTGCTGCCATAGTAGAGCGTGAAGCCCTTGGCGGTCAGGTTGCGACTACACCGATTGTTGAAAATTATCCAGGGTTTACGTCGGTTGGTGGCAAAACCCTAGTTGATATAATGGTCAGCCACGCATTGCAGTATGTCCAGATATTTCAGGGGGAAGCTGTGGTGGATCTTAATGTAGGAAATCCGATTACGGTTCTGACCAACCGCAGAAAATTTATAACGAAATCCGTTCTCTTGGCCACCGGTGCGACCCACCGCCACCTTAACATTCCCGGCGAACAGCGCTTGTCGGGAAGAGGGGTGAGCTATTGCAGTACCTGTGACGGCCCCTTATTCAAAGGAAAAAAAGTAGTTATGGTCGGCGGCGGCAACAGCGCCGTGACCGAAGCCTTGCACCTTTTTCACATGGGTGTCGACGTTACCCTGATCCATCGGCGGGACAAACTAAGGGCTCAGGATTTTTTGGCCAAACAGCTTTCGGAGAACAATATAACGGTGCTGTGGGACACTGAAATTAAGGAGATCCGAGGAGAAGAAAGAGTCGAGGAAATTCTTCTTCACAACAATAAGACAAACGATTCATCTACCTTTGAAACCAACGGCGTATTCATTGCCATCGGATATACTCCCGCCATTGAATTGGCTCAGAAACTGGGCGTTGAGGTGACTGCTGACGGTTATATCAAACATGATGGTAAACATCGGACCAACATCCCGGGATTCTATTCCGCCGGAGATGTCGAAGGTGGATACAAACAAATCGTTACAGCATCCGGTCAGGGGGCAGAGGCAGCCATGACCATATTTGAGGATTTGATTAATCCCTACTGGTTGGATTGAAAGTGAAGAAAAAGCAATATCCAGATCATCCGCGTGTTGCTGTCGGGGCCATCGTTTTCAAAGACAATAAGGTGCTGCTTGTCCGCCGGGGAAAACCACCGGCTAAAAATTCATGGGCAATTCCCGGCGGCAGTATCAAAATTGGTGAAACACTTCAGCGGGCTGCCGAAAGGGAAATTCTGGAAGAAACCGGGATCACCATCCAGGCGCTGGACCCGATTTTTACCTTTGACTATATTGAGCGGGATGAATCGGGCTGCGCCAGATTTCACTATGTCATCATTGATCTGACAGCCGAATATGTGGGGGGAGAACCGAGAGCAGGAGATGATGCCGCAGAAGTGCGTTGGCTATCATCAAAAGAAATTATGACCCTCAGCGTTAATTCTAAAACCCGCGAGTTGCTGAGAGAACGTTTCAATTTCGGCTAACTCCACTCATAGACCACCGGTTATGTCAGTGAGAATTAAAAGGGTTAAACCGTTACCGCGAGGGTATGCGTGATGGTGCAAAACTGATTGATGCCGGTGGTTTATGAATTGAGATATAAAATCAGCGGCGGCCCCGGCCGCTTCAAGGGGCCATCTGCATACCCCCAGCTTGCTAGCAGTCGCCGATTGTATTCATTGTTAATCACCAGCAGTCAATTCGATTTCTACTCGGCGATTTTTCCGCCGTCCCTCAGCAGTACTGTTTGATGCGATAGGATTCTCAGGTCCCAATCCGTCCGCCTTGATATGGGCTGCATCAACACCTTTGCCGACGAGATATGTTTTGATCGTATTGGCCCTGAATCTGGATACGCTGACGTTATAACTGTAATCACCGGTTGAATCGGAGTAACCCTTAATACTGATTCTGGCAGAAGGTTTTTGCAGCAAATAATCAGCGATACGGTTCAAGGTTTCATAGGATCCATCAGGCAGTTCATTAGAATTCCGTTTGAAATAAATTAAGATTTTTTGTTCCAGAAAAGGAGAGACCACCGGTGGATTGTTTAACTTCTCTTGCTGCGCATCCAGGTTAACTGGTGGCGATTTAGTTTCAGGAGGTCCTTTGGCAATGTTTTGACCGCCGATGGTATCCTTATCTGCACGTGATTCTTCTGTCGGATTCAGCGGTTCTTTGGTAGTATCGATGACTTTTTGGCTTTCAAGCACTTTTAATTCTTCGGGAGCCGGGCCTTGATAATCTTGGGGCGCAATATCATCCATGGACCATTGGGGCTTGTCGCTAAATTTGGAATCAAATAAAA
>JASFSK010000358.1:0-5627 GCA_050114455.1 Desulfobacterales bacterium
TTACCGAATACACGGGGAACCCATGTTCTGGAGATGGCCCGTTTCACCTATAACTGAATAAGAGAGGAAAAATGGAAATTCAACTGATACGCAATGCAACAATGAAAATCAACTACGCAGGAAAAACTGTATTAACCGATCCAATGCTCTCCCCAAAAGCCGCCATTGATTCTTTTGCCGGCGTTGCCCGAAACCCAATCGTAGAATTACCCCTGCCAGTAGAACAAATTTTAGACGGAATAGAAGGTGTAATTGTCAGCCATGGCCATCCGGATCATTTTGATAGCGCCGCCAGTGCCGCATTGCCAAAAACGATACCTGTTTTTTGTCAACCTGATGATGAACTGCGCATGGCAGAAGAGGGATTTCGAACAGTTATTCCAATTGAAACCGATAATGTATGGAATGAAATCACCATCACTCGGACTGGCGGTCGGCATGGGAGTGGCAAAATCCTTGAGCGTATGGGGAACGTCTCCGGGTTTGTGCTACAGGCTGACGGTGAACCAACAGTTTACTGGGTGGGGGACAGTATTTGGTGTAAGCCCGTACAGGAAGCAATCACAAGGTTTAATCCGGAGGTGGTCATCACCCATTCCGGAGGTGCGACGATTCCGGGCTTTGACCCGATCATCATGGATATTGACCAAACCATTGCAACAGCCAAGGCTTCCCCGGAAGCAATCATTGTGGCGATACACATGGAGGCATTGGATCATTGTCCAATCAGTCGTGTAAATCTTCGTCAAAAAGTTGAAAAGGAACTAAAACGACCATCCCGGATAAAGATACCAAAAGATAGCGAAGTTATCGCTTTCTGATTATCAGGTAGAATTAATAGAATCAAAAACCGGATAATGAATATTTAAGATGTGAATCATTTCATTTGCTACTTCGGCAGCAGCGGCAGCACAAGGTCCTTCTGGCAGAGGATTATATTCACCTCCCAGAGCAATTCGAACGCCAGCAGCCCAAGGCAGGCCAGTGGAAACCAGATCCGATTTAGCAAGCTGCCACCCGAGGTCGCCGATTGTGGGGCGCCGTCTTTTTGCTTGGCAATCGAGCGTGTGATCCTGGCCCGATCCTTCCAAAGCATGCCCAGCAAAATTAGAAATTGAATCATACCCAAACAGTAAACACAAAAACGCCGAAGGAGAGCAGCTCGATCAATGCTCGGGCTGAAAGCCTACCGGTCAGTTGCAGAAACGATTTGGGAACAGTGGCCCGCAGCTGGTGTTTATACTTTTTCATGGGGATATTGAATAGTTTTTCAACGCCAAATCCGATGGCCAGCATCAAAAAATCAAAAGAAAGACTTCAAGTAAATGCAACGGTCATATTAAGATACTTTCTCTTAAGTGTCTACTGCTGAGCATTGCTCTCCTGAAACCAGGATAACAGACCCAATTTAGTCAAAATTAATTTTGCCAAGTTTAAACTTGACATAATTTGTTTTACTCAATATTCTCTATAACTAGAGCGTGTTGCAGAATAACATTGCGCCATCGGCAGTTCTGCAATGCTACTTTAAATTGGAATAACTCATCAGCTGGCTTTTCCCAAACCCTCTAACAACCAAAGGGGTATAAAAATGCGGTTTGTGGGCAGAATCAGAGAGCTTAAGGCACTTGAGAATGCATTTCAGTCTCATGACAACTCTTTTGTCCCTATCTACGGGCGCAGACGGGTCGGTAAAAGCGAATTGATCAAAAAATTTATAAAAAGTAAAAAGGCTCTGTATTTTTTGGGAAAACAGGCTCCCGCCAGAATGCAATTAAGGGAATTTTTACGCAACGGGGCTATAGCATTTCAAAAACCGCTTCTCGAACAGGCATCGGCGGATAGCTGGCAGGGGGCGATATCTCTGGTGATTGAACAGGTTCCAGCCGGGGAAAAAATCATTCTGGTATTTGATGAGTTCCAGTGGACGGCAGAAGCCTCTCCCGAATTGCCTTCTGTGCTCCAGTCATTTATTGACAATGGTTGGGAGGCTGGTTGTAAAGTGTGCTTGATTGTGTGCGGCTCATACCTGGGATTTATGGAAAAAAGAGTGCTGGGAGAAAAAAGTCCTTTATTTGGTCGTCGAACGGGTCAGATATTTTTAAAGCCGTTCTCCTATCTTGAAGCCGGAAAATTTCATCCCAAATGGTCTGAAACGGACAAGGCAAAGGTTTTTTCCATTTGTGGCGGCATCCCCTACTATCTCAATTTTTTTTCTCAAACCGATTCGATCGATGCAAATATCCGCAACAATTTTCTAAATGAGTTTTCCGCCCTGGCGAGAGAGCCGGAGTTTTTGCTGCGAGAGGAATTAAAAGAGCTAAAAAAATATTTCGGCCTCCTGACGGCCATTTCAACCGGTGCCGTAACAAATCAGAAAATGGCAAAAATAACTGGTATTGATGAAAGAGCGTTGTTCTATTATCTGAATACCCTCATTGAACTTGGTTATATCATCAAGCACTATCCACTCACTGGCGCCAGAGTGAATCCAAAACAGGTTCGCTATAAACTGCATGATCCGCTCATACGCTTTTGGTTTCGATTTATCTATCCGAATGGTTCGGCCATTTATCAAATGGATGAAAAAAGTGCATTTTTAAATCTGATTAAACCACATCTGGATGCCTACTACGGTGCAGGCTATGAAACTTTGTGCAGGGAGGCACTAAGCCGTCTGTATCAGAGAGAAGAGCTGGGCTGTGCGTATGAAATTGGAGAATACTGGGACAAGGATATTCAAATAGACATCGTCGGTTATCGACAGGATGGTGTCACTGATATTTGCGAATGTAAATGGGGGAAAATATCATCGATGCCCCGATTGCTTAAAACGTTGAACACAAAAATAACCGGGTATCCGAACAAGGATAATAAAACCATTCATGGCCGGCTGTTTCTTCGTTCACGGAAAAAACTGCCTTCGAGTCATTCTGTTCGGACCCATTTTCTTGCAGATCTCTACCAATTTGATTAAAAAATGAACCTCTCTATATTGCGATATTTACCTATATTCGATTCGGAAAATCACCACTTCAGGGTGCTTTTTTGCAACGCATTTGCGGTGTACCGTAGCCCCATGTGATCGACGCTTCGCCTTGATGTTCCCAAAAAGTTTCGTTGCGGCCCTGATATTTCGTGCCGCTGCCGCTGGGCTGCAAGTACATTAGTGAGACGCTGTCGCCGCGCTCGGCAATCAAGGTTGGAGGATCAGTTTGGAAGAATGTGACGATGACCTCATTGGTAAGATTTTCATCACAGATGAAGCGGAATGGGCCATTACCATCAACAAGCCGATACCTGGCCTGCAACTCGGCGATGCGGCGTTGGTATTCGTCCTGGAGACATGCACGCTTGTCGTTGCTTTTCCAGCATTCGTTTCGCCCTTTGATCCAACCGCGCTGCTCTGCCTTTAGCACTTGAGGCTGTTCGTCATTCGCTTTCTTGGCTGCGGCGAAGTAAATGACAGACAGCTTACGATCAAGCGCAGACAATTCATTGTCCTTGCATATCATCTCCTCGATACTGTTGGCCTCTACTTTAGCACAGTCGTATGAAGGACCGGTCGCCATGACCGATCCGCTTAGGCTTCCAGTTTCTTCTGATGAAGCCGCATGTCTTTCCCGTACAATCTGATCTATATGGTGGCACCAGGCTTCGCTGTCACGATCCGGAAGACTCGGATTGTTTCGAATGCCGAGTTTAAACTCGATCACCGACTTCCATTCGCCAGAGCCAACGTCGGGACCGTGACCTTGGTCGTCGCTCGTTCGCATTGTCTTCTCTATAAATCGGTACCATGAATTGGAACAGAGCGTCTCCGCCGCCATGATCAACCTGTAATCATTGGTTGCTTGACCGAAAATTGCCACCAAGATGATGATAACCGATACCCACTTGCTCATGAAGGCTCCTTCGATCCAAAATTAAAATTCTCTTTATATCTGAACGCTGCTTCGCGTGTCCACATGTTTTCCCTAAAAAATTCTTAGAAGAAAAATGCTGCCTATCTTTCAGAAAAATGATTATTTGTCAAGATAATATATAGTTATAAGTGATTTGCAAATGGCAATCTTCTGAATTGTCGAGAGGAGGTTGTTTTTTTCTCTGGGGCTAAAGTTTAACTTTTATCAAACCGGAAGGCGTCAAAAGAGTGGGCTTCACCTTATTTATTGATTTAATCATGTCGATTTGATTATAAATGTTTCAATAAATTAAAAATCGGTGGTGATACAATGAAAAAAGAATTTGGACCAAATTATGCGTCGATTTCAAATGTAAATTTTGCAGTCAAATACCGGGCAAGTTGTTACTGCAATGCAATACAATACGAAGTATGCTCAGATCCTGTGGATGCAAAAATATGTCATTGTTTGGCCTGTCAAAAACTACACGGGGCACCTATGCAATGGGCAGCTATATTTCATAAACATGATGTCAGAATTACGGAAGGCATTGATCATCTTAACTTTTACAACAATGAACTCAACAAACACGAGAGGATACTTCCTTGCAAGGTCAGTTGTGCGTTGTGTGGCACCCTTATTGCCGATGAAGGACGTAATATGTGGCTTGCGTTTCCATCCCTTTTTAACTTTGGGGGACTATCAAAGGTTCCAACGAAATTCAAACCTACGTGCCATATTTTCTATGGCATGCGGGTGATGGATGTAAATGATGATCTGCCCAAGTGGTCCGGTCACAAAAATCAGAGTCCGAGATTCGAATGAATCGGTGTGAGACCATCTATCAGACACCTTTGATACGGAACCAAGGACTCAATAATCGGGGATTGGCCAGTGACAAAGATAAAAGGTGAAAAACGAAAGGGAAAGGCCATATATTTTTCGCACGGTGGCGGTCCTTTGCCAATTCTTGGGGACAAAAGCCACAGGGCGATGGTCCAATTCATGGAACACCTTCCTTCTACCATCGGTAAACCCGATACTATCATCGTAATTAGTGCCCATTGGGAAGAAAGAGTCGCAACGGTGCTAGGTGCATCCAATCCAGTGATGTTTTACGACTACTAATGATTTGTTTCAGGAATGGCTTATTGAAACGTGCACTACACAGTTGACACAGGAAGAACGTGAAAGGCGATTGATCCATTGGGAAAAAGCACCTTCTGCCCTATATTGTCATCCAAGGGAAGAACATCTACTACCGTTACATGTTTGTATAGGAATAGCGGGGGAGAATTCACAAGCAGAAAAAATTTTCGACGATTATATTCTTGGGAAACGAGCAGTAGCTTTTCGATGGTAAATCAAGTATCAAGAATACTGCTGCAGCACAGATCGATGCTAGGTCAAAGCGACACCGCAAAAAAAATCTTCTGTCCTGTACTTTGATATTTTCCCTCCTTAAAGCGAACAATGCCTTTTATGTAAATAATGATAGTAGCAATACAAAGTCCACAGACCGTATACTCATTTAGATAATGCTTGAATCCGTACTTTTAGAACTTGATATAAAATATCACAAATAAACCCAGATTGCAGGTGTGTAAAAATTCAACATACTGGCAATATTCAACTTTTCTTAGAGGTTACCGTCTGAAATGATGAGATTTGCTGTTTTAGTTTTTTGCCCTTACAATTTGGGCAGTTGTATTGCTTCTTGTC
>JASFSK010000359.1:0-5601 GCA_050114455.1 Desulfobacterales bacterium
TCCCAAACTGGGTGCCGTGGTGTCCGCCATGCCCCAGGCCGTTCTTGGGGGCGCTTCCATCGTGATGTTCGGAATGATCGCCGCTGCCGGCGTAAAGCTGTTGGCCCAGGAAGAACTCAACCGCCGCAACATGCTGATTATCGCCATCAGTCTGACGTTTGGCATCGGGCTGCCGTTGGCCCCCAAGTTTGTGCAGTATTTCCCCACCCAATTGGCTGTGGTCCTGGAGTCCGGAATTGTACCGGCCGGTGTATTTGCTCTGATTATGGACCGTATTTTGCCCCGCGAACAGACAAGCGGTGTTTATTCAGGCGGCATATCGAAAGTCCGATAGGATTTTCATCAGGCTCTCATTCTCTGAGAACAGGTTGCCATACCCGGCGTCATAATTATCAGCCCATTTGCCGGAACGATTCATAGGCATTCTCAAAGCGGGTGATGTTTTTACCGGTGTAGTTGACGTAATCAAAATCCAAGGTTGAGTGAATTTCTGACACAATGCTCCAAAGGGTTTCTCGCAGAAGTGACAGACATTTCATGGCAGCGAAGCGGTAGCGCAGTCGGTCTGTCACCGGTTGCCGATAGTAAGTTTCCAGAACCCAGTCTTCCTGCTGCCAAGAAAGCGCGTTGTTTGATGACAGATTGGCCAGATCGAACAACGCCGTGTTATAGCCGGCATAGTCCCAATCGAGCAACCACAATTTCTTACCGTCATCGATAAAATTGGCGGCCAGCAAATCATTATGCCCAAATACCAATTTGATTTCACCGACCGATTTTTCTAGTTCTTGGTTGATCTCGAGAAATCGTGGCAGGGTGTCCAACAAGCGGCTATTGCCTTCCCTCGCTGTTTGAATATAATTGCGACAGGCGTGAAACGGCCAGAAAACAAGCGCCGGACCCCGAAAATATTTGGGTATTTCCGTATGGCAGACTTGAATCAATTCTATGATTCTTTCCAGTTGTTGTGGCTCACGAACATCCGGTTCCGTAAGTGTGCGCCCCTCGATGAATAGCATGATGAATACACCGGGGGCGCTGTAAACAATTTCAGGCGAAATTCCGGCTGCGTGCGCGGCGCGGGCAGCCGAAATCTCGTTAAATCGCATAACGCCATGTTCCGGGATGTCGTCACCAACCCGGACAACGTATCTCTTGCCCTGGTCATCAACGGTGAAGTTGGTGTTGGTAATGCCGCCCCCCAAAGGCTCGGGCGCCACATTTGATGACCAAAACTCCAAATTTGCCACCCTGTCCCGAATATCTGAACTCATCGTCTCTCCTCAAGAAAAGTAACGTATACATATTTTGATTACTCAGTTGCTGCCCAATCAGCCGGGTCAGACCATCACGGTATCGACACCGCGGATTCCTGGATACCGCTAATTCAGCAGTAACAGCGAAAGTATCAGAGCACTGCGCCTCAGTCAAGTTTTTGAAGTCACCTAATTTCCAATTTTGGTTTCCGTCATCTTTTTCTCTGCCGCATTCAACTAAAAATCAGTGACCACCCGCAGAGGATCGCTGCGGCCCCTTCGAGGGGCCTTCCTCAAACTCCCGATTCTGCTGGTGGTCATGGATTTTCCCCAACGCTGTAGCCAAGGGGTACAGGCAATGTGTGCCTGGATGCACTTTGAAGGTTGGCCGGTGAATTCTCCCTTGACACTCGATAGCATTTCCACTATAAGCCCATCCATATGTACTAGCTTCTCACCCAACTTTTTTCCCCATGCGCATTCGCACCATAAAGGAGAGATGGAACTTGTGTCAATACTTGAAACAAAGGGATTGAGCAAGTACTTCGGCGGCTTGGCCGCGTTGGATAATATCAATCTCAAGATCCGGGAAGGTGAAATCAGAGGAATCATCGGCCCAAACGGTGCGGGCAAGACCACTCTCTTCAACGTTATTAGCGGGGTCTATCGGCCCTCTGCGGGTCAGATTTTCTATCAGGCGGGAAAGCGCATCGATGGTCTTGCTTCTAGCAGGATTGCTGAATTAGGTCTGGTCCGTACTTTTCAGCGAACTGCCTTGTATCTTGACTTTTCGGTTTTAAAAAATGTCGCTGTGGCCCGCCATCTTCATTCCAGAGGAAATATCTTTCATGTGTTTGCAGGTACTCTCAAGAAAATGGAAGCGGAAAACATTGCCAAGGCAGAGGAAATAGTCGAGTTCATGGGGCTCGGTCACCTTAAGCATGAACTGGCGACGAATCTGCCCCACGGCCATCAGCGGACACTGGGGGTTGCCATTGCTTTGGCCTGTGAGCCCAAGGTATTATTGTTGGATGAGCCATTGACAGGGATGACCCCCACGGAAAAATCCCATATGATCGATTTGATTAGAAAAGTTCACCAGCAGGGCATTACCATCCTGATGGTAGAACACGACATGAGATCTGTCATGGAATTATGCGATTATATCAGTGTGCTTGATTTCGGCACCCTGCTTGTCGAGGGCCTCCCTTCTGAAATTCAGAATAATGAGGCGGTGATCAATGCCTATCTGGGCACAGAAGATATTTTATCCATAGACGCATCGCAATAAGGGTATATGTTACTACTACAAGTCAAAGACATTACGGTTCATTACTACAAAGTGGCCGCCGTTAGAAATATCTCAATCGCTGTTGAGGATGGCAAAATCGCAACTTTGATCGGCTCAAATGGGGCCGGCAAGTCAACGACGCTTCGTGCCATCAGTGGCCTAAAGCATCCTACTACCGGAGAAATCCATTTTAACGGGCAGAGAATCGACAAGCTTCCGTCCCATAAGATAAATGCCTTGGGTATAGCGATGGTACCGGAGGGAAGACGGGTTTTCCCTCAGATGACAGTGCTGGAAAACCTTTTAACCGGAGCCTACCTGCGCAAGGACAAAGACAAGATTCAAAAGGACTTGGAAAAAGTAGTATTCAAACACTTTCCACGCCTTAAAGAACGCACCAAACAGACAGCCGGCACTCTAAGCGGCGGGGAACAGCAAATGCTGGCGATGGGGCGCGCACTCATGTCTGCCCCGAAATTGCTTCTTCTGGACGAGCCCTCCCTGGGGCTGTCACCGATCATGTGTGGTGAAATCGCGAAAATCATCAGAGACATCCACGCCGAAGGCCGAACGGTCGTCCTGGTTGAGCAAAACGCCCGATTGGCGCTGGCGTTGGCCCAACATGCCTATGTGATAGAAACCGGCAATATCGTTCTATCCGGTCCGGCAGAGGATCTGCGTGAAAACGATGATGTGAAGAAAGCCTATTTGGGCGGCTGATAAACTGTCTGCACCAGCAACCGGAATTATACCTACCCGAAGGATCGAGGGATCCGGAGATTTTCAAATAGGATCCATATCTCGCGGGTACGCTAATATTAAGCCAAGCACAAAGAATTTAGTCTAAAAACGTTTGGAGAGAAACTCACCGACTCAACTACCCGAATAGTAAATTTAGGTGATAGTCATAGACTTAAGCGTCAATCATTAGGTTTCTGCAGGCAGCACGGCCTGCCGCCCCTGCAGCCGCCTCACTATCTTCGAAATCACACCTTCTATTCCTCCCGGCAAAAATATCAGGACGAGAATCATGGCAAGCCCGAAAAACATGGGCCTTATCTCAATCAGCGGCCGTGAGAGTTCGAACAGGGTTTGCATGACGGAGACGCCAATGATCGGCCCCCAGAAGGTATTGGTCCCGCCGACCACCACCCAGATGAGAAGATAAAGCATGGTGACGAGGTTGAACAGTTTTGGGTCTACAGCCCCTAAACGGTGAACCAGTAGGCCTCCGGCAATACCCGCAAAAAAACCGCCGATGGCACAGGCCAGCAGCCGGTGCCTCGGGATGTTTATCCCGGTGGAAGCGGCCAGTTCCGGGTCCATGGCAATGGCCTTAAAGGAATCACCTATATGCGACTTATCGATACGATACAATAAAAACAAAACGACGAGCATTACCACCAGGCTGAAGAAGTAGTAAGGAATTCCGTCGCTAAAATCTATCCCCGCAATGACAGGCGGCCAGGGGATGTCTATTATGCCTGTCGAACCCCCAAACGGATTGCGAAACTTGAGCCAGGTCAATCTGATTAATTCCGCCAATCCGTATGTGGCGATATAAAAACCCCAGCCCTTGGTTCTCAGCAAAGGCGTGGTGATCGCCATGCCCACCAGGCTTGCCATCGCACCCCCCAAGGGAATCGCCAGGAACACCGGAATACCTAAATTCTTGGCCAGCATCCCACTGGTGTAGGCACCCACTCCATACAATACAATATGATATAGCTGCCAGTCATGGACGGTTACGATCAGACGATAGCTCTGGGCCAGGATGATGTAGATAAAGTACATCATGACAACTTCTACCAGGTAGGCCCTGGCAAAGAACGGGAAAAGACACAGCCCGATCAGCCCGATGAGTATGGCGGCGGGCGCCCACAATTTCGATCTTCCTGTGTTAAGCAACGACACGGCCCATTAACCCCTGTGGTCGAATTGCAAGAACGAGTGCCATTACCGTGACAGAAACCATCACGGCGGTGACGCCATCGACAAACGTCGTAACGAAGGTCGTGACAAAACCAAAAATAACAGCAGCCAGGGTTGCCCCCCCAATGCTTCCCATACCCCCGACAACAACAACGATGAGGGCAGGCAGGATCGTATGGCCCCCCAGGGAAGGGGTAACCGCATATATGGTAGACATCAGCCCCCCGGCCAGACCGGCATAGCCGCCGGCAATAGATAACGCCAAGGCTGTCATCCTGTTGATATTGATCCCCTGCAGCGAAGCAGCTTCCGGGTCCTGGGCCACGGCACGTAGTGCTCGCCCCAATCTGAAGCGCCGCATGAAAAACATGAGCCCTCCAATGGAAACTATGGCAAAAGGGATTACGAGAACCCTTTGGAAGGCCATCGCAGCCCCCATAAATCTGAAGGCATGCATGTAGGGGCTGGGTATCGGTCTTGACAAACCCCATCCCCAAATCTCGCCGACCAGAACCTCGAAAACAAACATGAGCCCTGCGGTGGCGATAAAGCCGGAGACCACATCGCCCTGCAGCGGTCGAAAAATACTTCGTTCAACCACGAGGCCGATAATGGCACCGACTGCAGCAGCGGCTGCCACGGCCCACCAGAATGGCCATCCACTAAGCGCATACAGCGCATAAACGGTATAAGCCCCGATCATGAAAAAATGACCATGGGCCAAATTTGCCATTTGCATGACGCCAAATGCCAGGGTCAGCCCGACGGCGATCAACGCCAACATGCCGCTGGCCGCGATCGCATTCGCGATGGTTTGTATCAAAAGCTGGCTGCTCATACGGTCATCCTTTTATAAAACTCAACGATGCGGGCCCCGGTCATTATCAGAAAAATGTTGGTGTCCCCGGACAAAGAATATGCCAGGCAAATCGCTTCGGCCACTCCCTGACCTACGCAAAGATAAAATTACATTATCTTTACTATCGAACCGATAAATTTAAATTGGAAATTGATTCGGGATGGTGTTTGGCACCATCCCTTTGTGGACGGTTTACCCCGACGTGACGAAGGCCGGCAGTTTTTACAGCGTTGTTTAAACGACACCGGGCTTACTTGCGCTGG
>JASFSK010000360.1:0-5586 GCA_050114455.1 Desulfobacterales bacterium
ATTGGTCTTATGGTGAAGAAGCTGCAAACCGACAAGTCGATATATACCGCCAATCAACCCGTATTCTTCAATCAGTAATTTCAAGGTTGGGTTCCAGAGGGATTTTTCCTGGTTTTGGATGCTCAGCAGACCGACGGGCTTTTGATCATAAAATGCAACAAGACATTGATCCGGTGCAATATTCTTTGCCAAGACTCTTTGTGCCTGCTCGGCTTTACCAAGAACAGGCATCAACTTCTCCTTGAGACCCCTTACATAAAGTTGTATGGCGGGCATCCTGAACTCATCGGGCAAATGATCTGTATAATCTACTCGCATGTCGCCTCTACGGTCAATCAGACCATAATTTTCGCATATTTAAATCTGAAAGACCACGAAAACCACTCCGGCTGGGCCCATAATCATCCAGACGTTCGTATCCGCTCTACATTTTAAGTTTGGCTTGGATCTGATCTGGATGACATTGATTCCTCTAGGTTGGGTTGAGTCTGCTCCAAACTTCGTTGGGTTTCGCTGCACTCCACCCAACCTACATGTTACCGGTGTTATTGCGAAAAACGAAACCCAACAATGGCTGATTTCCAAACCAAGCCTAAAAAGTTTCTTTACTTTATTTGATCAGACTGGCTGCCTTTTAGCCAGCGGCCCCGGCTCGTATGAAACAGAAAATTTAGCGCCTTTTCAGCAGTTCTGACTGATTGGTGGGAGCTGCTTTCTATCCACAATTGGCCAGGATCATCGCGGCTGGAAAGCCGCTCCCACAAGCCAAAAGCAAAACCAATTCAGAACTACAAAGTTTCTGACCTGATCAATCTGAGCGCTTGCCTTCAGAGACCGTGTTTGTGTAAAACATAAGAGAATGAAAAATAACAGTTGCCGAAATAGTATGTTTTTTCGTGAGATTCGTGGGTTTTGCGGCCAACAATACCAAGAGGAATGTATTCTTTTTTCGACATTCGTCAATCGGCCTTCCTCATTGCTCCTCAGGCAGACAGCTTTGAAAAATCAGCAAAACCGCCAAACAACCCGGCAATGAGACCCAAAAGGGCAAGCCGGTTGCGGCGCATGTCCGGATCATCGGCCATGACCATGACGCCATCAAAAAAGGCATCCACCGCTTCACGCAAAGAGGCAATTTCAACCAGAGCCTCATCGAAGCGATTTTCGTTTAAATGGCCTTCTACTTTTTTCTTAATTGTTTCGTAAGCTGCCAAGAGCGCCGCCTCGGATTCATGCTGGAACATTTTTTGATCCACGTCTTCCGCCTTGAAATCCTGCGCCTTTTTGAGAATGTTGACCACACGCTTAAAAGCCACTGCCAGAGGCTCAAAGTCCGGCTTTGCTTTCAGATTTTCAAGAGCTTCGACCCTGCTCCATATTTGAGGTATGTTATCCGATTGGGCACTGAGCACGGCGGCAATGGTATCCTTTGCGTATCCGTCTTCTGCCAGCAGATGCGCAATGCGATTTTGCAAAAATCCCAGGACATTATCGACGACATCATCGTTTTTTCCGCCGAACTGTGCCATGCTGTGACCGATCAGCTCCCGCAAGGAGAAGAAAAACCCATTGGCTTTCATGATTTGGACAATACCGATTCCCTGTCTTCGAAGGGCGTAAGGATCGGAGGCACCGGTTGGGGTGAGACCGGCACTGAAACACCCGCATATCGAATCAATCTTATCGGCAATCGAAAGGATTGCTCCCACCAACGATTCCGGCAGGGGTGCTCCGGAATATATCGGCCGGTAGTGCTCTTCGATGGCGGCCGCCACCATGGTAGGTTCGCCTGACACGGCAGCATAAACTCTTCCCATAACGCCTTGCAGCTTCGGAAATTCGCCCACCACCTGGCTGACGAGATCGGCCTTGCTCAACCTGGCAGCCCGGCTGACCTGGGTTATTAAATCGGCTTCTCCCGTATCCGTTGCCGATTCAGGTATCACCGAAGAGGTCACATACCCGGCAATCTTTGCCACTCTTTCAGTTTTTTCATACATACTTCCCAGCTTGGCCTGGAAAAGGACACCTTTCAGTTTCTCAACCCGCTCATCATTCGAAATTTCCAAATCTCCCCGGTAAAAAAACTGTGCA
Source organism: Desulfobacterales bacterium (assembly GCA_050114455.1). Taxonomy (GTDB): domain Bacteria; phylum Desulfobacterota; class Desulfobacteria; order Desulfobacterales; family JAFDCJ01; genus JAFDCJ01. The sequence continues at coordinate 2,095 of JASFSK010000360.1, forward strand.
TCTGCCAAACGGGCCCGCAGCACCCGCTCATGTCCTACCGCAGCCAGTGCCAAATCCCGCGCAACGGTATTGTTCACCGCAATAAAGTTCGGCATCAGCTTGTTGTCCGCATCGGCCACAGCAAAGTATTTTTGATGCTCTCGCATGGCATTGATCAGGACCTCATCGGGAACTTCAAGAAATGATCCATCAAATTTGCCGGCAACCGGTACGGGGTATTCCACAAGATTGTTGACGATATCTACCAGCTCGTCATCAGGCAAAATACGCCCGCCGAGTTTTTCGGCGACCTCGGCAATTCCGCGAACGAGCAATTTTCTGCGCTCTTCAAGATCCGCCAAAACCCATGCTGAACGAAGCTTATCCAAATAATCGTCAGCCAGGTCCAGCTTGATCCTGCCGGGGGCCATGAATCTATGGCCAAATGTATATCGTCCACTCTTGATGTTGCCGAGTTTGAAAGAAACAATCGATTTGCCCAATAGGGCTACAATCGTATGAATCGGACGGGCGAATTCGATCTCCAGATCGGCCCATCTCATTTTCTTGGGAAACGGGGTGGATAAAATAACCTCTGGCAGAATAGATTTCAGCAGGGTTCGGGTTGCCAGTCCCCGTTCTATTTTTTCTGCGGCCAGATATGAGCCTTTTGAAGTCTCTTTTAAGGTGAGCTTGGTGACCGGCAAGCCGACTTTTTCGGCAAACTTTTGCGCAGCCATGGTTGGGTGTCCGTTTTCATCGAAACCGACTTTTGCCGGGGGACCGATCACTTCACTTTTAGTTGACGTCTGTTTACGGGCCACATTCTCAACAAATACAGCCAACCTCCTCGGCGTACCATAGATTCGGGCATTGCCGTGTTCAATGCGAGCTTCGCTCAATTTTTCAAGCAGAGAAGAAGACATGGCATTTAATGCAGGCTGAATATAACCAGCCGGAATCTCCTCGGCTCCTATCTCAAGTATAAAATTCTCCATAGTTACCTCAGTAGCGGGTTACGAGTTGCGTGTTGCGGGTTTGTTGTAAAAAAAGCATAGAGCATATAGAAATTCCGAATTCCAATATTTGTCATCAGTTCCATAACCTCTGATATTAAGTTGCGGGTTGCGGGGGTGGAACCTTGATCTTTGTCACTTTTCCGCCTTCCCGCCGGGGCGTAGGCCTTAGGGACATATGGGCCGGAGGCCGCATTCCCACTTCCGAATTCCAATTTCTGTCATCTGACCTCTGTCTTCTGTCATCCGTTCGCTGTTTTCAGCAACGGAAACCCCATTTCCTCCCGTTGTTTCAGGTATCCCTCTGCACACCCCCTGGCAAGATTGCGGATCCGACCGATATATCCGGTACGCTCGGTGACGCTGATAGCGCCACGGGCATCCAAAAGGTTAAAGGTGTGTGAACATTTCAGACAGAACTCATAGGCAGGCAAAACAAGTTTGGCATCGAGTTGCTTCAGCGACTCGGCTTCGTATTTACTGAACAGATCAAACAAGACCGGAACATCGGCTTTTTCAAAATTGTAGGTCGACTGTTCAACTTCCTGCTGATGATGCACATCTCCATAGCTGATCTCATCATTCCATTTCAGGTCATAGACGCTGTCGACACCTTGAAGATACATGGCGATTCTCTCGAGTCCATAGGTTAATTCAACCGGAATCGGATTCAACTCGATGCTGCCCGCCATTTGAAAATAGGTAAACTGGGTAATTTCCATGCCATCCAACCAGATTTCCCAGCCCAGACCGGCGGCACCGAGTGTCGGTGACTCCCAGTCATCTTCGACAAATCGGATATCATGATCGAGAGGATCGATTCCCAGTGCCTGAAGGCTTTTTAAATATAAGTCTTGAACGTTATGGGGCGATGGCTTTAAAAGCACCTGATACTGATAGTAATGTTGCAAACGATTCGGATTATCACCGTAGCGCCCGTCAGTCGGCCGTCTGGAAGGCTGCACATAGGCAACATTCCAGGGTTCCGGGCCCAGGGCTTTCAGCGTGGTGGTATGATGAAACGTTCCCGCGCCGACCTCCAAATCGTATGGTTGCACCATAACACAACCCTTCCCGGCCCAGTATTTATTCAGCTGCAAAATGACATCTTGAAATTTCATTTATCCGTTCCTTTTCTCTAAATAAAATTTCGGGTTTCAGTGATCAAGTTTCAGGAAAAGTATTACCCGCCTCTGACACCTGAACACTGAAACCTGAAACCAATGTAATGAGATGTTATTTTTAAAATCTAATTTGAAATGTAAAATTAAGAAGCACCCTAATGGCTAATAAACGTTGACCCCCCTTGAGTCGATTCCCACCTCGAGGAGATCTGCTTGCTTATGGGCTGAAAGGGCCTCTTGCCACAGGGACCTCAATTTGTCAATATGAACGGTCTCTCCTATGGCCCACAGGCATCCGCCCCCTCCGGCGCCCGTAAAACGAGCGCCGCAATGGTTTTCTAACGCAAGGTTCACCAGGCGTTCACCGACGTTATCGAGGACATCCGGGGTCAATTTTCTTCGTATGCCCGTTTCCCGGTTCATGTGGACAACAGCCTGGTCATATTTTTGCACGGCCAGCGCGTCCGCGAACTGGTGAGTCGATGCGATAATCTGCGACCATAAATCTCGATTTTCGCCGGCAAGAAACTGTTTGAGCCATCTACCGTTAATATCTTTGGACTCATGGGGCCGGCCGCAATATGCCAAAAGAAGATGGCCCGTCAATTTTTTGTGCAATTTTTTGCCGACAACAATCGTTCGTCGAAACACGGATCGATCGGGATCGGTTTGCCAATACCAGAGATTCACCCCACCATAAGCTGCAGCGAGCTGATCCTGAAAACCGCAGGCCACACCGGCGGTCGATTGTTCGAGTTGATAGGCAAGCAGAGCGATCCGACGCCGGTTTAATTGTCGGTCGATTTCCGCCGGCCGTTTCATTTTTAAAAATGCCGCAATCAGTGCCAGGGCCGCCGCAGATGACCCCCCCAGAGCACTGCGCGGTGGAGATTGACTCTCGATATCAATGTGGATCCCTTCGGCCCTGAAAAAAGCGGCCGTGGCGAACATCAACCCCATTGGGTGATTGAAAGGGGCTGCGTCTGCAGGAAATTGGGCATCTTTAAAGCCCCTGGAAGAAATTTTAATCCGTCCCCGGGTAAACGGCAACAAGCGGACCCTGGTTCTAAGTTCCAGGGCAATATTGAATGTGCAAGGAGACAAATGTCGCAGAGGGTAGTAAAATGTAGGAATGTCCACAGTACCGCCCATGTCAATCCGACAGGGAGCGGAGGCTTCGATGGGGCTGGACTCGAGGAGTTTTCGGAGCTTTTTATCCATCATTCGACATTCATCCTTGGTCATTCATCACTCTTGGATTTCTAATCTGTCGTAAAAATTTAAGACTGCGTGGCTGCTTTCCCAAATGATAACAGACAAATTCTTCTAAAAAACCTGTACTTTCCATGAGCGCAGTTTGTGAAAATTTTATC
>JASFSK010000361.1:0-5582 GCA_050114455.1 Desulfobacterales bacterium
GCGGTTTTCATCACCTCATAAAAATCTTTGGAAATTTTAAACTTTGTGCCGGATTGATGAAAATTATTGAACCGGCTGATCTCACTATCTTTTTGATAGGTGGACATGGACGCATTGATTTCATCCAGACGCTTTTCAATCTTCTCCCGCAATCCTGAAACGCCTTGAAAAAACCCGGTGACAACCCTAATATTATAGATCGTCCCCATCGTCCGACCCTGGATCAGATGCTCTCGCTTTCCATCACAATTGGTGAATGTAATTAAGATACTGATTGAGATCGCTATAGTTAAATAAATCTTCGTCATATTCTAATTGTAGCGCACCAGCGCAACTTGAGGTGTTCCTTGATTCCCGGCTGTAAATCGCTCCTTTCTTTATTTCTACAGACAATCATTCATTTGTCAATCAGCGACCACCATTGGAGCTGGAAGACTGTGGAAGGCCCCCCCCGATGGCGCCGCGCCGATCCTCTGCTGGTGGCCGCTGATTTTTACAAAAAGGGTATATATTTTTCTTTTCTGGACGAGAAACGTTTCGGATGGAAAAAACCTGCGTAAAACTTAGCGCATCAGGAGAATAACAATTCGGAAAAGAAAAATTAGCATATCCGCGGCAGCTGCTCCCCAGCCAACATGCCGGCAATCCGCATTCCGCCTATTCGGGTTTCTAAAATGACGTTTCCAATGTGATCCTCGACGACTTCTCCAATCACGGCGGCATCTTTTCCATATGGGCTGGTTCGGATCGCGGCCAGCACTGCCGCAGTATCTTCAGCGGCGACAAATGCAAGCAATTTGCCTTCGTTGGCCAGATAAAGCGGATCAAACCCCAAAAGCTCACAGGCTGCCGCCACTTCGTTTTTCAAAGGGATGTTTTTCTCGGTTATTTTTATGCCGATTTTCGATTGGTCGGCAATTTCGTTGAGGGCCGTTCCAACCCCTCCCCGGGTAGGATCCCGCAGGACATGAATTTCACTTCCGGCCGCCAGAATTTGTTTGACCATCAGATTGAGTGGTGCGGTATCGCTGGTGATACTAGTTTCAAATAAAAGCCCTTCCCGCCGGGTCAATATAGTGATGCCGTGGTCTGCAATCGTACCACTCAGGATAATTTGATCTCCGGGTCTTGCACGGTGACTGGCAATGTTGACATCGGGCGGTATTAAACCGATCCCGGATGTGTTGATAAAAATTTTATCTACCGCGCCTTTGGGAACAACCTTGGTATCTCCTGTAACGACGCTGACACCGGCGGTTTCGGCGGCCTTTCCCATTTCCTGGATTATTTTCTCAAGCTCCGCCATTCCGAAGCCTTCTTCTATGATCAGACCGACGCTCAAATATACCGGATCGCCGCCGCACATCGCAACATCATTGACAGTCCCGTTAATGGCCAGGTCGCCGATGTTGCCGCCCGGGAAAAAAATGGGGTCCACGGTATAGGAGTCCGTTGAGAATGCGAAGCGCTTGCCCCCGAGCTCGAAAATGGCACCATCGTTTAACTGCATCAGGATTGGATTGCCAAAAATTGGCATCAGCATGTCGGTGGTTAACCGGTGGGAAATCTTTCCCCCGCTGCCGTGGTCTAATAAAATTTTATCGGGTTTCATAATGAAATATCGTTGGTTTCATTAGATTCGTTAGGCTCGTAGAGAGTTTTCCGTGTAAGCTATCCGCCTTTTGCCTGCTGCGTTATGCCCCATAAGAACTACGTTGTTATGGGAGATTAACGTCGAACATCGAATAATGATCCCGTTGCGGCCCGCAATTTAACCGTCATCTGTTTTCAATAGTCCGATGTCAAGCCTTGATGTCTATGTCTTTTTCTTTTCAGCCGTTTTGATACGCCTAACAAAAATCTGAAATCTGCAGTCAGTTGATTCCAACTTCCAACTTCAAATATTCCGCGGTCCCAATTCCGACTTCTATAAACTGTCATCAGTCCTTCTGGCTTCTGTAAGCTGCCATCCGTCCTCTGACATCGGTATTCTGACATCTGCACTCTGTCATCTGTCTTCCGGCCTCTGTCATCTGTTATTCCGTGTGATACTTATAGTAGGCCGAACAAGTCCCCTCGGTGGAGACCATGCAGGGTCCAACCGGATCGATGGGCGTACAGACCGTTTTGAAAAGAGGGCATTCCAGTGGCGTTTTGGCACCGATTAATATCTCGCCACAGGCGCATCCTTTGGGATCGACCGAATCTTTGACCCGGATATCAAATATGGCTTCGGCATCATAACGTTCATATTTTTTGCGAATCTTCAATCCGCTTTGCTGAATTATACCAATGGCACGCCAGGAGACATCAGCGGGCTCAAACACATCTTCCAACAGCTTCCGGGCTTTCGTATTTCCTTGGTCGGTTACCGCCCGTTGATAGGCGTTCTCCAATCCCGGTTTACCGCTTTCGATCATTTCAACCAGGCGGCCAATAGCCTGCAGAATATCGACCGGCTCGAATCCGGCAATGACACATGGAGTCCCGTGTCTTTGAAAAAAAGGCTGATAAGCGTTGACTCCAATAATTACGGAAACATGTCCGGGAAGGATGAATCCGTCAAGCTGAACATGCTCAGTGGCCATTAGAGCCTCCAGAGCCGGAGGTACCATTTTGTGAGCTGAAATCACCGAAAAATTGCTAACCCCCGTTTGGGCCGCGGAATTGATGGCAGCCGCAATGGTGGGCGCCGTCGTCTCAAAACCGACACCCAGAAACACGACTTTTTTGTCAGGATTTTTCCTGGCAATCTCAAGGGCATCGAAAGTTGAATAAACAATGCGGATATCCCGGCCTTCAGCCCTTTGTTTGAGTAAGGAAGATTTCGTTCCGGGCACTCGCATCAGATCGCCGAAGGTGGTTATGATAAGACCATCTTTCTGGGCCAGCTCGATAAAGGCATCGATTTCTTTTTGATCGGTGACGCAGACCGGGCACCCCGGTCCCGAAAGCAATGAAATCGTCCGGGGCAAAATCGGCCGTATGCCGCTGCGAAAAATGGATACCGTGTGCGTACCGCAAACCTCCATCAGGCGCACATCGTGTTTGCTTGTCGCGTTAATCGTTTTGATTAGGTTTTTAGCAATCTCCGAATCCCTGTATTCTTCAAGATGCTTGAGGGTCATGTTATCGTCCGCTGGTTGTCAGGGGATTGAATATTGAAGACTGTAGATTGAATATTTGCGGATGTCGCTTGCGCAGCGCAGGCGTTTGCGTCGCGTGTCGCTCCTCTTTTTTTATCATTGATCCCGCCGTGGGCGGACCTTAAATATTCGATCTTCAACCTACAATCTTAAATCAATACTATTTGAGATTTAATGAAGTCTTCTTTTCCCTAAATCTTTTGATCAATAAAAATAGCTTAAGGCGTTATATCGCTACCTTCCAATAAGAGCGGCTGCCACCACTGCCTGCCCCAGCGCAATTCCCCCATCATTAGTGGGGACCCGCTCATGGCTGAAAACAGAAAAATTGCGGGCTTCCAACGCCTTGATCATTCCGGTCAAAAAGATCGAGTTCTGGAAAACGCCGCCGCTTAAAACCACCCGGTTCAAATCCCGTTCTTTTCGAATGACCATGCACAAATCCACAAACAGGGAAATAAGCGTCCGGTGAAATTTCGCGCTGATTTCGGCAATTGGTTTACCATTTTGGATGTCATTCACAATTCCCAGGATGATCGGAGCCGGTAAAATTTCATAGGTATTATTCGACAGCCACTCATAATCGTAGACAGACTCCGCAGTGTCCGCCGCCATCATCTCTAGCTCCATGGCGGCTTGTCCTTCAAAATTAACCTGGTTGCGGATTCCGCAAATAGCCGCCACTCCGTCAAACAGGCGGCCCAGGCTTGAAGTCATCGGCGCATTGATCCCTTTGGTGATCATCTCACTGACAATCGTCAAGTGATTCATCTCGATTTCTTCGAATACAGGAAGCCCCAGGTTATAAAAGTTTTGACCATAGGCATCCTGGAGGTAACTGATTGCCATTCGCCAGGGCCCTTTAATGGCGGCAGCGCCGCCAGGCATGGCCACATACGCCAGATGACCGGCCCGTTCGAAATCGTGTTCTTCGGTAATCAAAATCTCACCGCCCCAGATAGTACCGTCTAAACCGTACCCGGTGCCGTCAAAGGACAGCCCGATCACCGGACCTTCTAATTTGTGTTCGGCCATGCAGCTGACAATATGGGCGTGATGGTGCTGAATTTGAATTTTATCGACTGCCTGTTGCTCCTGGGCAAATCGGGTGCTCAAGTAATCGGGGTGCATATCAAAAGCAATAATATCCGGATCGATGTCGAGAATGCGTTTTAAATGGGCGGCCGTCATCTTCAAAAACTCATAGGTTGTCAGATTTTCAAGATCCCCGATATGCTGACTTAAAAAGGCCTTATTCTGTTTGGTAAGGCAAATCGTATTTTTAAGCTCGGCCCCACAGGCTAAAATCGGAAGTAGATCGGTTCTTAAAAAAATCGGAATGGGGACATAGCCCCTAGAACGTCGCAAAAAACGGTCGGCGCCGGCAGAGCTTCGCACGATGGAGTCATCACTGCGCAGATAAATGTCGCGATTGTGTATTAAAAAATAATCTGCAATAGATGACAGCCGCTCGAAGGCATCATCGTTGTCAATCGCAATCGGCTCATCACTGAGATTGCCGCTGGTCATAACCAGGGCGACAAATCCCCGTTTCAAAATCAAATAATGTAACGGTGCGTAGGGCAGCATGACGCCGAAATATTTGTTATGGGGCGCGACTTCTGCGGATATACAGTTAGTTTCTTTTTTGGACAGCAATACAATCGGACGCTGAATGGAGGTCAGCAATTTTTCTTCCGCTGCTCCCACCCGGGCATACCGGCAGATACTTTCCAGATCATAGGACATAAGGGCGAAGGGCTTTTCCTCACGAAGCTTGCGGCTTCGCAGACGCATGACGGCGTCGGTATTGGCGGCATCGACCGCCAAGTGATAGCCGCCAAGGCCTTTTACCGCCAGAATATGGCCTTCTTTCAGCAGCTTTGCCGCCTTCCCAATAGGATCGTCCGGTGATATCCGGTTACGGCGATGATCATAAAGATCCACCCCGGGGCCGCAATCAGCACAGGCATTCGGTTGAGCATGAAACCTTCGGTTGTTCGGATCGTCGTATTCTGATTGACAGGCGGTGCACATTTTAAAGTGCCGCATGGAGGTTTTGGGTCGATCATAGGGAATATCGTCGATGATGGTATAGCGGGGTCCACAGTGGGTGCAGTTGATAAACGGGTAATGATACCGCCGGTCGTCAGGATCGAGCAATTCGGCCAGGCAATCATCGCATACCGAAACATCCGGCGAAATCAAGGTGGTGGTTATCGCCTCTCCCTTGCTCTTCGCAATGGTAAATTCAGTGTAATTTCTTGAGGTTTCGGGTTGGCCGCTGATTTCAACAATATAGGAAAGCGGCGGGCTTTTGGCGGATATATCCGTTTCAAAAGAAGCAATTTTCTCGGCAAGACCTTCAATGTGGATGACAACACCTGATGAGGTATTGGCTACCTGGCCCTTTAAACCATATTGCTCGGCCAATTG
>JASFSK010000362.1:0-5556 GCA_050114455.1 Desulfobacterales bacterium
ACCTTGTGGCCAAATATGAAAATACTCGATTTGTCCTGCAAAAATACGAATTTATTTTTTCGCAAATTTCTGATGAAGGAGTGAACAATGAAAGCAGTTGTAATTCATCAATACGGCGACCGCAGCGTTCTCAGCCTGGAACAAATCGCGACGCCGACACCTGAAGCAGGTGAGCTGCTGGTCAAGGTATTTGCCTGTGGGGTCAATCCGGTTGACTACAAAATACGTTCAGGGATGATAGGATTGCCGCGCAGTTTCCCATCTGTGTTGGGGTATGACGTGTCAGGGCAAGTGGTAGAAGTCGGCAGCGGCGCGCAGCGTTTCAAAGCTGGGGATGATGTTTTCTTTTGCGGACAAATAACGGACAATGGGGGATATGCCGAATATTGCACCGTCGCTGAAAGCATCGTTTCCCACAAACCGCGAAACCTTTCCCATCCCGAGGCCGCAACCATCCCCTTGAGCGGCCAGACAGCCTGGGAAGCGCTTTTTGAACGTGCCAACGCGCAAAGCGGCGAAAACGTTTTGATTCATGCCGCAGCCGGTGGGGTCGGCTCACTGGCCATTCAGTTGGCCAAGTGGAGAGGTCTCACAGTTTTTACGACGGCCAGCCAGCCGCAACATATGGAGATGGCAAAACAGTTCGGCGCCGACCATGTGATCAATTACCAAAAGACCGATTTTGTCGAGTCCGTCCTCGCGCAAACCGATGGCAACGGTGTCGATGTTGTTTTTGATACGGTTGGCGGTGACGTTTTCAGCCGTAATTTCGATGCACTTAAAATCCGTGGCCGGGCCGTCTGTATTGTCGAACGCGAGGCACCTTATCCGTTGCTGGGAGCCTGGTTTAAAAATGCGACCATCTACACCTTGTTTATGGAGCGTGACCGCGAGCGCCTGGACCAATTGGCAAATCTCGTCAGTGACGGCAGGCTTAAACCGGTAGTTGGAACGACGCTGCCACTGGCCGATGTGGCCCGGGCTCATGAGATGGTTGAAGGGCGCCATGTCACCGGCAAGGTTGTGCTGGAGATAAACAGTTGATAGTTTCAGACAACGGTTTACTTTGAAAAATCTTTACCTCTGTTTCTAATCTGAGAGACATGATTTCCACATCATTTCAGGTAAAACCCCCGTCAACAACCTGGGAAATATGACTGACTTTCGTCTTTAAGCCATGCCGGCGGATGCCGTAGGAGAGCTGAATCATGCAGGCTGGACAGGAAGTCACCAGGATGTCGGCTTTGGTTTCCTTGAGATTTTCCATTTTACGGTCGAGCACTTTCTGGGAAAGATCGTAATGGGATAGTGCATAGGACCCGGCGCCGCCGCAGCACCAATCCGCCTCGGGCATTTCTCTGTATTCAATCCCCTCAAGATTTTTGAGAATTTCTCTGGGCTCTTTGGCAAGCCCCTGGCCCCGGGAGGCATGGCAGGGGTCATGGTAGGTGACAACCACCGGGTTATCTGGCGAAACCGACACGGGCTCGTCGGGGACGATCAATTCCACCATATCTTTAAACAGCATAGCAACAGTTTTTGCCTGTTCACGACGCTTATCATCCTCAAAGATATCCGGATACTTCTTCAAAAATCCGGCGCAGCTCGAACAATCGGTGACAATGGCATCGAATTGTTCCGAAACCAATGTATCCAGGTTCTTGCCGGCCAGTTTTCTGGCGGCATCGATGTCACCGTAGGCGTGTGCCGGCAGGCCGCAGCAGCAGTTATTCAGGAGAGTAACCGTTTTACCGATTTTTTTCAGCAGGCCCAGGGTCGCCTCGCCGGCTTCCTGTTGAATGACATCCACCCCGCACCCAACGAAATAGCCGATACGCAGTGACTCACCACTGCCTTGGTAAACCCCGGGTTTGATTCGATCACGAAAGGGCAAAGGAGGCAGCTTCTCGATGATCTCCTCGGCCCGGGAAAAATCTCGTCCGAATATTTTCAGCAAACCCAGTGCGCGAGCCATACTGGAAATTCCGGTATTTTTCCCCAGAGCGACCGCCCGCGCTGCCAGATGCAGCCGCCGGGGATAAGGCAGAAGATAGTCGAACAGCATTTGGTGAATGGGCTTGCGGTGAACTTTTTCCAAATACTCGGTGCGCGCCTTATTGACCAGGTCGGCGGTGGGAACCGCCGGGAAGCAGTTGGCTGTACAAGCGCCACAACCCAAACAATCATAAAGTGGTTCTTCGAGTTCTTTATTCCATTCCAAACGTCCTTCGATAAGCGCTCGTAAAAGGGCCAGCCGACCCCGGGCGACACCTGATTCATGCCCTGTCGAGCGAAAAATCGGGCAGGCCACCTGGCAAAAACCGCATTTATTACATTGGGCTATCTCGTCGTAGTGTTCCGCTATATCCACTTTTGTAACATACCTCCAATTATGGATCGCCCTTTCGGACGGGACCATACGTTCTTCGATTACATCGAAATGGAAAGCGTTTTTTTGAGGATGGAGAAATCATTCTTGGTTTAAAAATCAACTTCCCACGGCAATTCATATGCCACCGGCATCGATCAAGTTTGTACGCTCAAGCATGCTCTCGCCGTATCGGTGGAACCTTTTAAACTCTCTTCCTGCTAAAACGGGGAGGCTTATGAATTGAGTTACTGCAAATGAGACGCTTATTTTTGACCTGATTCCAACTCCATGCGCCATGCCCTATGCAATCATACTTTTCCCGGCAAACACCCAGGGGAAAAAATGTTGTCTGGATCCAGAGCAGCCTTGATCCGGTGCATAACCTTCCATTCCGGCCGGGGTCTGCCGAAAACATCATTTCTTCGCCTGAAATTGTCCGGTGCTTTCAAAAGCAGTCCATGCCCGGCCTTTTGGTCGATTTTTTCGCACAGGTGCGACCAGTCATCATCGCTTAAATCATTTATCCCAGCCAGAATTCGACCGCATCCAAAGTCCAGCATAGTCTTCGACATGGATGGGCGCCCATCCAGACCCTCGATAAAATCGGCAACCCGGTCCAAAGGGAAATCTGCGCGTAGAATAAAGTCAAAAGTATCGATCTCCTGGTAAGTATCTCCAAAATATCCCTCATGGATCGAATAATCGGAGTTCTCCGATGCCTGAAGGCCGGACGTATGCAGTACCGTCCCACATTTCTCCAGTTGGTAGTCCACTGTTTGTGAAAAGCCTTCAAATCCAACCACTATTTTCCAAGTCGTACAATTACTGGCGCTGGATTCCGGATCCGCGGGCAGACAGGTTATATAAATTGGAGACAGTTTTGACTGGACGATCTCACGCGCCGTTGCGGCACAGGTCTCAAGCGATCCCGCGGCTGTTATGGCCGTGCATCGTTCCGGAATCGTAGACACCCGCCAAGTGGCGTCGGATATAAAGCCAAGAGTTCCGGCCGAGCCGGTGATCAGGCGAGTCATGTCGTAGCCGGCCACGTTTTTGACCACCCTGCCACCGGCAGTGACCAATACCCCTTTGCTGTCGATGTACCGTAGACCCAGCAAAAGATCTCGCGGGGAACCATATGCCATACGTTCCGGGCCGCATGCCGCCAGAGCGACCAGACTACCGATGGTGGAGCTGTTGCTGAAAAACGGCGGTCTTAACGGCAGCCATTGATTGTTGGGTTTCAATCGAGCCTGAATGGCTGCAAAAGATATCCCGGCACCCACCGTAATTACCTGATTCGGCGGGTCATATTCAATGACATCGGCGATAGTCAGGCTGGTCAATGACTGGGTGTTTTCCTCAGGTAAATTTCCGAATCGGCTGAAAGTGCCGCTGCCGACAGGTTGCACCGCCTGCTTCTTTGAAGCAGCGGCTTTGATCTTGGCCATCATTTCCGACGCATGGGATCCGTTGCCGGCGTTACCTCGGGACTTTTCTAAAAGTGTTGGTTTGACCGATTTTCCAGCCTGACCGGTTTCTTTGGGCGGCGGAATTACTTTTCCGGGGTTGAGAATATTATCGGGATCAAATGCACGCTTGAGAGCACGCTGAACCTTAAAATCATCTTCAGAAAACACCATGCGCATGGCTTCCTGCTTTTCGAGACCGATGCCGTGCTCGCCGGATATGGTTCCGCCCAGTTTGACGCAGGCCTCCATGATTTCCCAGCCGGCTTTTTCAACCCGGTGCAACTGGTCGGTATCCCTGGAATCAAATAACAGAAGGGGATGCAAGTTTCCATCACCGGCATGAAAGACGTTACCGTGCTCACAGTTATAATTTTCCGTAATTTCAGCAACCTTGGCCAGGGCATCCGGCAACTTTGTGCGGGGCACCGTCGCGTCATTGACAAGATAGTTCGGTGCCAGGCGGGCAACCGCACCGAACGCTCCGCGCCGTCCCTGCCACAACAGGTTGCGCTCTTGATTGTTTTTTGCTTCCTGGATTTCCCGGCAATTGGTTTGCATGCATATTTCCTTGATACGTGCGGCCTGCTCTTTGAGGCCGGCGGTCGGCCCTTCGACTTCGATGATAAGAACCGCGGCGGCGTCCCGGGGATAGCCGCATGCATAGCTGTCTTCGACGGCCTTGATAATCATGGCGTCCATCATTTCCAGGGTAGTTGGCAGAATACCGGCAGAAATGATATCGGACACGGATCGAGCTGCGTCGGCTATTGAATCATAGGTCGCCAACATGGTGATAATGGATTCGGAAAGGGGCAGAATCCGCACGGTGATTTCCGTAACAACACCCAGGGTGCCTTCACCGCCCACGATGGTCCCACGCAAATCATAGCCCGGTGGATCAAGGGCGGCGCCGCCGGTCCGTACCACCTCACCATCGGGCATGACCATTTCCATTGCTAGGATGTGATTGGTGGTGACCCCGTATTTCAGGCAGCGGGGCCCGCCTGAATTTTCACCGACGTTCCCACCCAGGGTAGATACTTTCTGACTGGCCGGATCCGGTGCATAGAAGTAACCGATGGGAGCCAGAGCATCCTGAAGCTCCAGATTCGTCACTCCCGGTTGGGCCACGGCATAACGTGATTCGGGATAAATTCCGAGGATTCGATTCAAACGCGACAAACAGACAACCAACCCATCGACGGTCACAATGGTTCCACCCGATAGATTGGTCCCAAATCCGCGGGGGACGAAAGGAACTCCGGCCCGGTGGGCAGCGCCCACGATCCGTGCGGTCTCCTGGCTGTCGGCGGGAAAAGCCACCACACTGGGTTTTCCTTTGGCAAGAGAAGCATCATATGAGTACAGCTCTGTGTTGGCCCGTGAAACCGAAACATGCTCCTTGCCAACAATTTTTTCCATCTCACGAATGAATTTATCTGTTATCATATTTTTCTACCAAGTTTATTGGTTTTGGATATTCAATTTTCAATTTTGATGGTTTCGTAAACAGTCGTGAATCATCCTCTGCTGTCATGCCCGCGCAGGCGGGCATCCAGAAGACTGGGTGCTGTACTATCTGAATTACTGCCTTCGCAGAGCCTGCCCCTGCGAAGGCAGGGGAATGACGGCCATTGTCAGATTAAACTCTCGGCCGTTCATCTATCTACTCCAACTTTTAAAACTTTCGCCTTACTTTACAGCGTTTCGTTT
>JASFSK010000363.1:0-5542 GCA_050114455.1 Desulfobacterales bacterium
CGTCGTAGCGGATACTTCCTTCTCTGGGTTTTTCCAGCTGCAGCACCGAGCGGCCGAGGGTGGTCTTACCGCATCCCGATTCTCCCACCAGTCCCAGCGTTTCTCCGCGTGGCACGACCAAATCCACACCGTCAACGGCCTTAACCCAATCCACCGTGCGTTGAAAAACGCCTTGTCTTATCGGGAACCAGGTTCGCAGGCCCTTGATTTCCAAAAGCGGCTCACCGAAACCGACCATATCCTCGCGGCGCTTTTTTGCACGGCCGGGGTAATCAATGTCCAGGTCGGGATCCGTTGGATTTATCGTGATTCCCTGCGACTCGGCCCGCAAAAAATCTTCAATGGTCGGAAGCCTCTCGGACCTGGTTTTCAGGCTCGGCCGGCAGGCTATCAGGCCCTTGGTGTACGGATGTTTGGGGTTTGTGAAAATGTCCGCCACGCTGCCCAGCTCCACAATGTGTCCACCGCGGGCGTATTCGGGATCGTCGTCTTTGCCGGTTCCGATGCCAAAATGGCGAAGCGTTTCGCCGGGGCACATCACTGCAACCTGGTCGGTAATTTCCGCGACCACGGCCAAATCGTGGGTGATGAACAGAACTGCCATGTTGCGCTCTTTTTGCAGCCCCTTAATTAATTCCAGAATCTGCTTTTGAATGGTGACGTCCAGCGCGGTTGTGGGCTCGTCGCATATCAAGAGCTTGGGATCGCAGGCGAGCGCCATGGCGATCATGACCCGTTGTTTCATTCCTCCGGAAAGCTCGTGGGGATATTGGTTCATGCGCCGCTCCGGCATGGGGATTCCGACTTCACCCAAGAGTTCTATCCCACGCTTCCAGGCTTCTTCCCAACTTTCGCCTTTGTGATAAACGATGGATTCAGCCACCTGTTTTCCGCATTTAAAAACGGGGTTAAGGCTTGTCATGGGTTCTTGGAAAATCATGGCAATGTCGCCGCCTCGGTAATAGGGCATCTTTTCGATGGGAAGTTTGGCAAGATCCACCCGGCCCTTTTCCCCGGTCCATTCAACCGCGCCGCCTTCGATGTCAGCGACGCTTTCTGGCAAAAGCCTCAGAATCGAGTAAGCCGTCACTGACTTGCCCGAACCCGACTCGCCGACGATGCCAAGGGTTTCCCCCCGATCTACCGTCAAGCATACGTCGTCCACGGCCCGCACGGTTCCGTCTTCGGTGTGGAAATAGGTCTTTAATCCGTCTATTTTCAACAAAGGCGTACTCATCTTTTATCCCTACCTGAGCCGTGCATACTTTTTGGGATCAAAGGCCTCGCGCACAGCCTCCCCCACCATGACGACACAAAAAAGTGTTCCGGCAAAAGCCAGAACCGGAATGTACACCAGGTGCGGATAATTCACGATGTTTTCCGATCCCTGGCGAAGCAGTGCCCCCCACGAAGGGGTGCCAGGCGGCAACCCATAGCCCAAAAAATCCAGCGAAACCAATGCGCTCATATATCCAACCACGGCAAAGGGGAAAAAGGTCACAATCGGTACAAGGGAATTGGGCAAAATATGGCGGACCATAGTTTTGAGGTCTTTTACGCCCAGGGCGCGGGCCGCCTGCACATAATCCCGGGAACGCTCTCGGTAAAACTCGCCGCGCACCGTGTAGGTGATGCCGGTCCATCCTCCCAGCCCCACCAGCATGAAAGCGAGGATCACGAATTTGGCGCCCGAAGAAACAGGACCTATGACACTGGAGATGATAATCATCGTGAAGAGAAACGGGATGGAAGACCAGATTTCTATCACCCGTTGGGCAAAGATGTCGAACCATCCACCGTAATATCCCATGGCGCCGCCCACCAGCACGCCGACAACATAACCCGTGAAGGCCACGAACAGGGCAAAGGCAAAACAGATGCGAAAACCATAGAGCAGCTGGGATACGATCTCACGGCCCTGCTCGTCGGTGCCCAAAATCGGGAATCCCTTCTGAAAGGGCTTGTGCGGAGGCGCGCCGGGGAGCCCCAAAAGCTGCTCCTGGGGTGAATAAGGGAAAAGCGGCATCAGAATGGATGCTTTGCCGCTTTCGAGTTCGGCATGGAGGACTCTCAGTCGCTCGGCCTTTTTTCGAATGTTGTCGTATTCTGCCAGCTTCGATTCCGGTAGCGTCTGGGAAGGTTCATACTGCAGGCCTCTTTTTTTGGCCTGCTCTTCGAGCACCTTGCGAAAACGGGCCTCGTCCTTGGCGATGCCGGCCTCCATATCTGTTATTTTCGTTTGGAGCACGGCAGGGTTGCCGATCCAGGCGGCGTACTCCCTGCAATCGAGGTCTCCGGCATCGTCTAAACCGTAGTCATTGGCCGCGACCCGATCGTTGAATCTGGCGAGGGGGATCAGAAAGTTGGCCCAGTTGGCGATCGCTGCAAATTGCTTCTTCTCGCCGTATTGAATATAGATGGGTTTGTTGTTCACGAAGAGTTCCAGTCCCAGGCTCATGACCGAGGCCATGGTCATCAACACGAAGCACGTATAGCCGCGTTTGATCTGCTTGAACCGCCGGATGCGCTTTTCAGTCAGAGGTGTCGGTCGCATGGCAAACCCGAGCATGCGACCCAAACCAGTGAAGCATCTTGGGATCATCTTAAATGCGACCAGGTAGCTGACGGCCAGGACCAATGCCAGCTCCGCTAGTTTTGCGACTGAGGTCATGACGAGACTCCGAAACGTATGCGAGGGTCGATCATCGCCCAAATGATATCGGACAAAATATTACCGAAAAGCCTGATCGCCACGCCGATAACTAAGGTTGCTAAAATAATGGGATAATCACGCTGGACCACAGCCTCGTAGCCCATGAGCCCCATGCCCGGAATGTTGCAGACCTTCTCTATTAAAAATGATCCGGCGAACAAAATGCCCACTGCGTGGCCGATTCCCGCGGTTATGGGAATGAGCGAGTTGCGGAGTGCATGGACGAATATGACTCGCCGTTCCGGCAGCCCTTTGGCGAATGCGGTTCGTACGTAATCGGCGCCCAGGTTCTCAAGAAGGCTGTTTTTCATGAGAATGGTCATCGTGGCGAACGAACCGATCATATAGCCGATAATCGGAATCAGCATATGACGGATACGGCCTAAAAGGGCCTGTAAAAAATTCAATTGCTCGATGTTGTCGGGCTTGTAGCCCCCAAGGGGAAGCCAATCAACGTTCACCGCCACACCGACCAGCAAGAGCATGCAAACGACGAAGCCGGGCATGGAATACCCCAGAAAGACGACAAAGGACGAGGCCGTATCGAAAAAACTGTGGTGCTTTATGGCTTTGTAGACGCCTAGCGGCACGCACACAAGCCAGGTGAGCAGGTAGCCGATGAGTCCGAATTGAATCGAAATTTCCATCTTCGAGCCGATGAGCCCCAAGACCGGCTCGTTGTGGGTATAGGATCGGCCAAAGTCCAGCTGGACGATGCCGCTGAAGCGTTTCTCCACCTTGTAGATGAGTCCGACTTCGTTGATTTCAAACCCATGTTCGGATGCTATCTGTTGCCGTTTTTCACTCGCTGCGCGGATGGCGGCGATCAAGCGTATCACCTTTTCGGCGTAATCTTTGTCTTGTGCCAATTCGGTATCCGCAAGCACGGCGTAGTATTTCCCGTTTGCATAGGTATGGCCTTTGTTCTCTAAAAAGGCCAAAAGCTCGTCGAGCTTGCCGTAGCCGCCGCTCCGCAATACTTGGGCTTGCCGGTAAAAGCTATTATCGTCGGCCTTTAGCTTTTCTATTTCCTCTGTTAAAAGCGGGCGATACAGTCTGCCCCGAAAGACAACGTGCCCATTGGGCGCAAGCAATTGGTCGAGTTCCGTCTGCCGCTCCATTTGCTTAGCAAACAAGTCTTTGAGCGGTTTGAACGCTTGTTCGTGTTTTTCCATGGTTGAGGCCGGAACCCGCGTCCTGAAGGACCTTTGCCAGAAGCCCAGCCATTGCAGGTATCCCACCAGGATCGGTCGGTCCAGGGCGTAGTACTCCTCCAGTTCCTCCAGACCTCTGGCATCGAGCTGAAGATCGCCCTCGGAAACCCCGCCTCCGGACGATCCCCCGCCGCCCTCACCGCGCATGGCGGCCATTTTCATAGCGGTCTCGGCCTGCTCGATGGGGCCGCCGGGAACGACACGCAAAATCGCGTAAACCATAAAGGTGATCGCCAAAAACGTAATTGGAACCAGCATCAAGCGCCGTATAAAATATGCGCTCATGCCGCTCATTGATTGACCTCGCTCATGGGCAGATCGTGCACGTTCCACCAGGTCTGTTCCGGTGCGGCGTACTGGTTAAGCGGCCTGCCGGGGTAGTTGGCGGTATTGGTGGCCTTGTTGGCCTGGGTTGCCCGATCGCGCGCTTCATCGTACCACCAATAGGCGATGATGTTGTTCGTGTCGCGGGCAAAGCGGCTGGCGTACTCGGGTGGATGGCCGAATTTATCCCAATAGACGATCCTGAAAAACGGCGCGAACCATCCAAGTGCATAAGGGTGGGTTTCGAACAGAAGCTCATCCAGGCGCTGCAGCATCTTGATGCGTTGCTTGCCGTCGAATTCGGTCTGATAATCTTCCATTATCCTGTCGGCTTCCTCGTTTTTGAAGCCGTTCAGGTTGTTGGTCTGGGGCTGGTCCGCGTGCTTTGAATGCCAATTGTTAATCGGCTCGGGAAAAAGCGAGGCGGTCCACCCCCAGTATGTAATTTTGTATTTATATTCCCAGACTTTCTTTAGCAACGACGGATAGTCGATGAGATCCAGCTCCATCTTGATCCCGGCCTGCTGCCACAGGTCATCCACGACAACGGCATGAATGCGTTGAAAACTGGGTGTTGCGAACTCCACGGGAATGACCGGAAACCGCTCACCTTTGGCGTTAACGAGATAGCCTTGGTCGTCACGTTCGGTCCAACCGTCAAGGGCCAGCAGACGGCGGGCTTCGCCGGGATCGTAGCGGACTCGCTGCGCATTGGGCCGGGCCCAGGGCTGACCGGGGTAGTAGCTGTCTGTGTATTCATATTGATAAAAGAAAAACTTTTCGAACAGCTTCTCCCGGTTGAAGAGATGGGCGAAGGCCTTGCGGACGTTCAGACTGTCAAACGGCGGCTCGCGCATGTTGAAGCAGTACCCGCCGAAACCATTGGGCGTCTGATTGTAAATCTTGCGCTTTTGAACCCAGCCCATCTGAACGGCATTTTCCCTGTCGAGCTCATCCACCCACCTTTGGGCCCGAGAAACCCGGTAAAGGTCCAACTCGCCGGCCAAGAACTTTTGATAGGTGAGCTCGGCATCGCGGATGACCTCCCAGCGGATCGCGCCGAAATTATAAAGGCCCTGGAAGCTTGGATTGTCCTCGTCCCAGTAATCTTTTCTTCTTCTGACCATAATCGACTGGCCCTTTTTGATGTCTTCGCTTTTGAGCTCATATGGTCCCGTTCCGGGTGGGAGCTTCCAGTTCCATTCGTTCACATAGGTCTCGCCGTCCATGCGAATGTAGGCGGCCGGGTATAGGTTGCTCCCCGATATCGTCAGCAGGCTCTGCCAGCGCG
>JASFSK010000364.1:0-5510 GCA_050114455.1 Desulfobacterales bacterium
ACCCAGCGGTTGCCGAACGGTCATGGCATATTTGTTGGGCACCGCACTGGTGGTTGTGCGGCCATAAAATCGCCGGCCTTCGCCGGCCATAAACTCTCCTTGGGCGATGGCTCCCCCGACTTCACCGGATGCGGCATTCATGGACATACCGGTTTCCAGGGCAACGATGGCAGCCAACTCCTTTCGATGCCTGCGCATGTTTTGGGCTATATCATGAAGTATTTCACCGCGCTGTACCGGCGTGAGGCTATCCCAGGCAGGCTGTGCGCTCGCAGCCGCATTAACGGCGTTTTGAACGTCCTCTGCATTGGAGCGGACAACTTGACATAGCTTCTGGCCGCTGTGCGGAGATAACTTATCAAAAGTTTGCCCCAAAACTGCAGCACATTCTTCACCGTTGATCCAGTTGGGAATTGTCTCCGGCACATTAAAATTATTCATGTTTGTTCCAACTAAAGGAAAATGTAATGATTTTTGATAAATTAACAATCAGGCAAATAATCAACCAGTCAACTAATCAACTAATAACGAAATCACCAGGCCGTGAATCCGCCATCAACCAGAAGCTCAGTGCCGGTGACATAAGATGATGCCTGAGAGGCCAGAAAAAGCAATGGACCGCGAAGATCTTCGGCTGTTGCCATCCTGCCCATGGGGACACGGCTGCAAAATTTGCGCTTGAAATCATCGTCCTGCCCGCCCAGCACACCGCCCGGCGAAAGTACATTGACCCGCACGCCATGCGGCGCCCACAGGGTGGCCAGATATCGGGTCAGGTTGACCACCGCGGCCTTGGAAGCACCATATGCCGGTGGCTTTAGAAACGGCGGATCACTTTTGATATGATCATAAAATCGCTCATCCGGTGAGACGCCGGCATACAGCGATCCGATGTTGACGATGGTTCCCCGGCCGGCCGCAGCCATCCGGCTGCCAAAGACCTGGGTGACGAGAAAGAGCCCCAGGGTGTTGACCTCAAAGATATCCCGGTTGATTTCAAATGGAATTTCTTCAAGGCGATATTCTTTGGCCGAATCGGATGGCGGCCGATCGATGCCGGCATTGTTTACCAGGACGGTGGGGACGCCAAAAGCAGCCCTGCAATTTCTATAGGCAGCTTCTAAAGAATGGCGATCCCTCACATCGGTTCGATCCAGCGTTAAACGGCTTTTATCATATTGCTGCTGGAGTTTTTCGAATTCCTGACAAACTGGCAACCCCGGCAAATCGAGGGCGAAAACCGATGCCCCGGCATCCAGCAGTGCACCGATCCAGATCGGTCCTAAATTGCCCATTGCGCCGGTTACGACTGCAATCTCACCATTTAAGTCAAAAATATGTTTCACGATGCGGCCTTAGCCAGTTTTTCGGATCCATTTAAGGCTTCGAAAGTGATATCTTCATCTTCTTTCATCGGCGCACGGGTGACTCGGCCAATGACTTTATCCATTTCATACGGCTGTACACCGTCACCTGGCGACTTGATGGCAATGTCCTCACGGCGTATCATATGGCCCGCCGGTAAATCGTACGCCGCAACGAGTTTTTTGCCCATCTTGGTGATCGGATTGACCTCGCTGCGATAGACTCTTTTAATGCCGTCACCCATGGCAGCCGTCGTTCGTTTAAGGTCTCGGACCAATTTGCGAAACCCAATGGGTTCCAGCGAAAAGGCATGATCCGTGCCTTTCCAGGTATGGTTGAGGGTGAAATGCTTTTCGATCACCCGCGCTCCCAGCATGTATGCCGCCACTGCCATCGCAATACCGTTGTCATGGGACGACAAGCCGACGGTTACGCTGGGAAACCGCTCGCGGAAAGTTGTGATGACATTTAGATTCAGTTCTTGGAACTCCGCCGGATAACCTGCGGTGCATTGGAGTATACAGAGTTGTTGATTGATCGGCATAATGGCATCATAGGCCCGGTTGACGTCCTCCATCGTCCCCCCACCGGTGCTGACAATCATCGGTTTTTGAAATTCGGCGATATGGGCCAACAGGGGTATGTTCTTAAGGTCACCTGAAGCAATCTTGAAAATCGGGATATCGAGTTTGGCCAGAAAATCCGCACTGTTAAAATCGAATGCGGTGGAAAACATGGTAACCCCAATTTCCTGGGCGTAATCCATCAACTCTTTATATTCAATCCAACCAAATTCCAAAAATTCTCTGTGCTCACCGTAAGTTTCACCATAGCTGTTGGGATTATCATAGGGTTTGGCATATCCGGCTTTGGTAAAAAGGCTTCGATTGTCTCTTTTTTGCAGTTTTACGGCGTCGGCGCCGCATTCCTTGGCAACCCGGAACATCTCTTTGGCTGTGTCCAGTTTGCCCTGATGGTTGTGTCCGATTTCGGCAATCACATAGCATTCGCTATTATCTTGAATCACTTTACCGTCCAAAGTAAGCTTTCGCATTTTTTTCCTCCTTGGGAACGTTTCTGGTTATTCGATTAGTGAAGAATTACTTGTATTTTGCTGTTAGGGCCTGCTCAAATAAATCGCATACTTCTCTTACGGCACCATGCCCGCCCGGTAGTTTGGTCGTATAGCGTGCGACTGAACTCACATCCGGATGGGCGTCTTTGACCACAATAGGGAATGCCACGCAAGACAGACAGGTCAGATCATTGACATCATTTCCCATAAATGCCGTTTCTGCTAGTGTTATGCCCATCTTCCCCGTTATCTCATCCAGGACGGCACGTTTGTCATGACAATCCTGAAAGCATCTGACATTGAGTTTGCGCGCCCGGGCCGACACCACCGGGTTCGGTTCAGTCGAAATAATAGCCGTTTCGATCTTCAGCTTTTTCAGCTTTTGTAGCCCAATCCCATCGCTGCGATTGCACCGTACGGCCTCACTGCCGTCTTCGAGGACATACACCATGTTGTCGGTAAATACCCCGTCGAAATCGAAGGCCACCAATCGGATATTTTTAATTAAATCTTTCATTTTATTTTTCAATTCAGCTTCAAACCATTTTTACAGATGCGGTGGCTGCCGGAATCTTCATATCACGGTTACCGTTTAGATTGTTCAAGTTTTGGTTGCCGGCCGAGGGCTTATTCTCAGTCACAATCTTACCATCTTTAATATGATAGGTTTTATCCGCGATCTTCGCCAAAGACGTCTGATGAGAAATCGCCAGAATGGTAAGGTCTCCACGCAGACGCCGCATGGTTTCGCATACCTCTGCCTCGCTTTTGGGATCGAGCGCACTGGTTGCTTCGTCGAGAATGAGCAGCTTGGGTTTGTGGACAATAGCCCGTGCGATAACAATTCGTTGCCGCTGTCCGCCGGACAACTTGCCACCCCGTTCACCCACTAGACTGTGCATTCCCTGAGGCATATTTGCAACAAAAGCCCATGCGCCGGCAGCTTTCAGTGCATCTTTTACGTTCTGTTCGGTCAGCTCGGGATCGCCCAGGGTTACATTGTTAATAACCGTGTCATGCAGCAGAATGGTTTCTTGGGGTATATACCCAATCAATCTACGCCATTGTTTTAGATCAATCTCGATTAAAGGTAGATCGTCAACCCAAACTTCGCCCTTTTGCGGCCGGAGCAGGCCGATGATCAAATCGACAATGGTCGTTTTACCGGAACCCGATGAACCGGTGATAGCCGTGATGCGGCCGGCTGGGAATCGAAGCGAAACGTTTTGCAGCACCTGAGCCTTGTCGTAGCTGAAATCGACGTTTTTCAAACGAATTTCACGTTCAAAACTCGGACTCTGGTGACCCTCAAGGGTTTCACGCTCCTGAATCATTTTGTTGATGGTGTCTTTTATCGACCAATATGCACTTTCGTAAATCACCATTTCTTGATAGCGTTCCTGAACCTTGTTAAATTGTTTCAACAACCGTGCTACCAGAAACGCCAGCACCATCACGCTGGCCAGCGGCATTTGCCAGGAGACCATCAGGAGGTAAAAACCGGCGGCCAAAAACATCATTGCCATGAGTTCTTGAAAAGCCTTGAGAACCTCTTTGTTCAATACCTGTTTTTGTAAGGCTTTGTTCAACCTTTGAGTTTTCTTCTCCAACATGAATTCGGATAAATTTTCACGGGCCATGGCCCTCAGCGGCTTAATCGACTGCAGCGTATCGGTCAACAGGGCAATCATCGATTTCAAAAGCTCCGTTTGACGAAGGCCAGCCTTGCGAGCCTTGTGAACAAAACGTCTCAATACGAAAATGATGATTAGCCCGGCTGTCAGGGAAATGAAGGCGACTTTCCAGGAGACCAAAAAAGCCATGGCCCCGTAAATTAAAACCCGTAAAAAGTCGGCCGTCATCAAGACGCCGCTCAGATAAGCATAAGATGCCCGGGTGGACTCGGTCGCCATGGAATTTGCCAGGCTGCCGATAGGTTTATTCAGAAAATATTGCCAGCGACTGCTCAACAATGCCCGCAACAGATCGAATCGCAGATCAGTGGCCACGCGTGCAACGGTATACCCGACTTGCTTTTTTGCAAACAGCATCAGGCCGCTTTTCAGCGTAATCGCAACGATAATGACTACCAGTAAAACGCCCAAGCTGGGCGCGATATTGAAGGTTGCAAAGCCGTCGGCCACTATCCGGCCCAGCGCGGTATCGGCAGCTGACGGCTGCTCGGCGCTGGACTGTGACCCTGTTGCAATGCTGAACAGGGGCAGCAGCATGGACAACCCAACGCCTTCCAAGATCCCTGCAACCAACAAGGCCAGCACCATGAATGTACTGCGCAACGGATAAATTCGGGCAAATGTTATTAAGAGTTTCATAAAATACAGTGACCGATCGTGTTTTCGTTTTCAAGGACCAGCGTGTCAATGGGCATGCAAGCGTGCCAGACAGGCAGCCTTTTTTTCTCCCTTACAAATTTTCAGGCAGATTTGGCCATTACAGGTGCTGACCTGACGGCGGTGAAGGCCTCGCAGATACGCTCCATCTGTTCCGGGGTGTGGCCTGCACTGACACTGCTGCGCAGCAGACAGTTGCCGTCCGGTGTGGCCGGGGGCAAAACCAGATTGACGTATACGCCGCTTTCCAGCAGTCCGCTCCAAAGTGCAAGCGCTTCGGCCTTGTCTTCCAACTGAATTGCTACAATCGGGCTGACTTGCGGCCCAACCGAAAAATCCAATTCCTGCAGGGTATTGTACAGCAGGTGGGCATTTTCCCAGAGCCGCTGACGCAGTTCCGACCTCGTCTGTATGATTTTGAGCGCCTTGCGGGTAGAGGCGATCACCGACGGGGACGAAGATGCCGTGAAAATATAGGGACGACTGGCGTAACGCACCAAATCCAGTTCCGGATGATCGCTGACACAAAATCCTCCGATAGCGCCCAAACTTTTGCTGAATGTGCCGACGACGAAATCAACCCCATCTTCCACACCGGCTTCCTCTGCCAGTCCTCGTCCGTTTTCTCCCAGGACACCCAGGGAGTGTGCTTCATCGACCATCAAGTAGGCGCCGTATTCGCGCTTGACGGCAACAATGTCCGCCAAGGGTGCCCGATC
>JASFSK010000365.1:0-5505 GCA_050114455.1 Desulfobacterales bacterium
GAATAGAGCCAAAAGCCCTATACGCAGGTAAAAACTGCCGCTGTTGTATCGACGCCTTTTTTCCTGATTACGAAAAATTCGAATAGATGTTTGTTTTTGCACGACTAATTCCGTGTATGCTTACAAGGTTAGAACCGATGTGCTCTCCTCTTTGGAAAAATAAAATTCTTTAGTATTCATTCTTTCTTCACTCATTACTTATTTATCGTAGATCGTTAATCGCTTTTGCAGTCTCTGTTACGATCAAATTGGCAACTTCTTAGGTTGGTGG
This sequence comes from Desulfobacterales bacterium, assembly GCA_050114455.1. Taxonomy (GTDB): domain Bacteria; phylum Desulfobacterota; class Desulfobacteria; order Desulfobacterales; family JAFDCJ01; genus JAFDCJ01. The sequence goes on from JASFSK010000365.1 coordinate 272, forward strand.
TATTTCTTCCACCTGAAACCCGGATATCCTTTATTTCCCGTCAACCCATATCCGGCAGCCATCATCGATTATCGAGCATCCAGTATCCTGCATCGAGTTCTACTTTCCTGCTGGAAACAGCCCTGTCGGTCGAATAAGAAGAATAATAATCATGATGATGATGTTAACGCCAGCAGCGGCCCAAGGAACCAGATAAGCCACATAATTATAAGATAACCCAACGATCAGTGCGCCTACCAGGGAACCCGTAACGCTTCCCAGACCTCCGATGATAACGACAATAAATGCGAAGAGCAGATAAGTCGATCCCATATCAGGGTACACCTGGAGACTGAATATACTCATGGTCAAGCCGCCCAAAGCTGCCAATCCGGCCCCGACAGCGAATACACCGGTAAATAGCAGATAAATATTATGGCCCATGGCCTGGACCATTTCGAGATTTTCGACCCCAGCCCGCACAATGGTACCTAACTTGGTTTTTTTAAGAATGAGCTGGATCCCTGAGTAGACAATGATTCCGATAACAATGCAGATGATCCGGTATTTGGCGATAATTATATCGAATACGTCCCAGTTTCCGCGAAACCTCAGAGGAACGGTCATGACTTCATCGTTCGGCCCCCAGAATACGCGGATCAACTCAACCAATACAATCGTAGTACCGAATGTGATCAGGATTTGAAACAGATGATTTCCGTATACCCGGCGGACAATGACCCTTTCCAGAATAATTCCGAGAGCGGCAACGGCCGCCATTGCTATGAGAATGGCCACTAGAAATGCACTGAAGTTTTGAACAACCGAATCGGCTTCCACCCATTTTCTCAACCACCCGAAGACACTAAAGCCGACATAGGCACCCCAGGCAAACAGCGCACCGTGGGCGAAATTTAAGACATCCATCAGGCCGAAGATAATACTGACGCCGGAAGCGATCAGAAAGAGTAGCATTCCCATGGCAAGCCCTGCAATAGTGAGGGTCAGATAGGTTTTAACAGGTATCCCCAGCAGCGGAAGCATAAAAAGGATAACGGCCCCGATGATTGTGAGTTCTTTACTCCAGCGTTTCATTGCCGTTTCGGACATTGGCCAGACCTCTTTTAAAGCGAGTAGACGTTACAATTCAACAAATTGACAAAAAGGCAAATTTGTAAGGTGTTTGGTGCTTCGGGATCTTTTTTATAATCATGATTCTTAATTATCAGCCGTTGAGATACCAAGATACCTGCTTTTCAACTCATCATTATCTACAAGATCGGTCATTTTACCGTTATGCACGCTCAGCCCGTCATCCAGGATATAATAGTGGTCGCCGACACTGCTGGCCATGTAAAAATTCTGCTCCACCAATACAACGACGCTGTGCTTTTTAATTTGATTAATCGCTTCAATGAGGGCGTCCACGATGATCGGTGCCAGACCTTTGGATGGTTCATCGATCAGGAGCAAAGAGGTTTCATTGACAATGGCGCGGGCGATGGCCAGCATTTGTTTCTGGCCTCCGCTCAGGACCCCTGCCTGTGCATTCCAGAAATTTTTTAGGTCTTTGAACAGGTCTAAAGTTCTTGCCAGCCTTTGGTGTGCGGCCTCATCTTCTATCAGCATGGCCACCCGCATGTTTTCTTCTACAGTAAGGTTGGAAAAAATGCCCATATCTTCGGGGACAAATGCGATTCCCATCCGTGCAATTTCATAAGGTCTTTTGTTATGGATTTCTTTTCCGTTGTAGAGAATTTTACCCTTTGAGGGTGGCAAAAGCCCCATCACGGTCCTCAGAGTTGTACTTTTGCCAGCGCCATTTCGCCCAATGAGGACGGTAACCGCATCCGCCTTGGCTTCAAACGAAACCCCCTGGAGAATATGATGGTGGCCGATGAAGGTATGCGCGTCTTGTACCTTTAAAATAGTTTCATTCAAGTCTGGCTCCTCCGCCAAGATAGGCCTCCTGGACTTCTTTGCTGCGGTGAATAGTTTCCGGATCTCCGTCAGCGATCAACCTTCCATCCTGCAGCACGGCAATGGTATCTGACAAGGTCATAATCATGTCCATTTTGTGTTCAACCAGAAGAATTGTGCGGTCACGAGAGGATTTGATTTTCTCAAGGACTTCTAAAATGGCCGGAACTTCTTCCTGGGACATGCCGGCTGTCGGCTCGTCCAGAAAAAGAACTTTCGGCTCCAAGGCCATTAGAATGGCTAACTCCAGTTTGCGCTGTTCCCCGTGGGTCAGGGAACTAGCCAAATCAGCCCATTTGTCGTTTAGGAGCAGATCATCGAGAATGGCATAGGCTTCATCTTCAGTATCTGAAAAATGAAGATAGTTGCGCCAAAAATTGAGACCGAATCCCTTACGGGACTGGATGGCAACCCGGACATTTTCCAGAACCGTCAACATCGGGAAAATATTTGTCAACTGAAACGATCGCCCCATCCCAAGACGAGTCCGCATGGCAGGTCCTAGGGTGGTGATATCCCGCCCCTTGAAAAACACCTTGCCTTCGGAGGCTTTATACTGACCGGTCAACAAGTTGAAAAAAGTAGTTTTACCCGCACCGTTGGGACCGATAATGGATTTCAACATGAACGGTGCCACCTGCATACTGACGTGATCGACTGCTACATGCCCGCCAAAGCGGATAGTCAGGTCTTTGGTTTCAATGATCGGTTCTAAAATTTTATCATTCATAGTCCGCTCGGTTCTTGATGACCGCAAGTCAAGAGGCAGAAAAGATGGAATGCCGGAAGGCCAGGAAGTTGGGATACCCTGAAATTAGGGTGTCCGGAAATTTCTTGGCTTCCGAGCTTTACAAACAATTCGCTGAAAGCCTCCCGGCCTCCAAGCCTGACTGCCCCCCATCAACAAGGATTTGTAGTTGTCAGTTTCAGTAGGTTGGGTGGAGGTACGAAACCCAATAAAAGCAGCCCGGATCTCAACCCAACCTTCTACATTCTGCTCAATGCCTTAACTCAATCACCTTTTCATAGGCCCGACTTTGATTCGGCTCTGTCGAAGTCGCTCCCCTTGAAATAACACAACCCTTGATATAAGCACATGGGGTGTCTACTATTTATTCATTATAGGCGGTGCCGTTTCTTCCATCGTCAACTCTTTGGTGAGTACGGGGATCGCCCATTCAACATCCGGTTTTACATCAAGCTCAAATGCATACATGGCTTGCAGGGCTTGATGGTCTTCTTTTCGAAACTTCATCTTGCCCTTGGGTGTCATAAACTCCAGGCCCTTCATGGCTGCAATCAGTTTTTCGGTGTCGGTATCTCCTGCTTTCGTGATCGCTGCCACCACGGCACCGGCAGCAGCAAAGCCGCCACAGGTGAAAAAATCCGGTGGTTCGTTAAAGCGCTTATAATGCTCTTTGACCAGCCAGTCGTTCACCTCGTTCTTGGGATTCTCATAGTAATAGTAGATCGAACCTTTCATTCCCTTAAGCGGCTTCATCATCTTGAGGGCTGCCAGGACATTACCACCGCTGCTGATCTCGATCCCGTATTTATCTAATCCGGCATCGATCAACTGGGGAATGGGCGAATTCTTTCCAGCCCAGATGACCCAGACATACTTGGGCTCCGGCTGGTCTTTGAGTGCATCGATAATTCTTTGGATGGGCGCCGTAAAATCGGTGCCTTTGGGATCGGCGTACTCCTCATGCACAATCTTGGCGCCGAGTTTTTCCGCGGCCTCTTTATATGCAGCGATGCCATCCCGCCCGAAAGCATAATCCTGTCCAATACAGGCAATACTGACCCCCGGCTTAGAAATTGCCGCAGCATTGGAAATAGCATCCTGGCTTGAATTACGACCGGTTCGGAATATGTAACGATTCCAATTTTTCCCGGTGATGGAGTCTGCAACCGCCGGCTCCACGATGAGAATCTTCTTAAAGTCTCGTGCCACCGGCAAAACGGCCAGGGCAACACCGCTACTGGTTGGGCCTATGGCCAGATCCACCTTGTCGTCGCTGTAAAGTTTGGTAAGGAGCATCTTGGCCCGGGCCGCCTTGAGCTGGGTGTCTTCAACAAAAAGCTTAACATCGCGATCGATTATTTTGTTGGTCCCCTTGGTAAAGTATTCCAATCCCATCTTAAAACCGGTAACCTCTGCTTTTCCGTATATTTCATAGGGACCGCTCAATCCCTGGATGATACCGATTTTAATGGGATCCGCCGCCATAACGGGGGATGTGCAAAAGGCCACAATCAGGATGATCAATACACAGATGTTACGAAATTTTTTGACGTTCATTTTACTCCTCCCTTTTCTTTTGTAGTTTATGCCAGATAGGACAACCCGTACCGGCCGAAAATAACCGTACAGACTTCAACTCATATCCATTTTTACGAGATATTGAAAATGATTTAATGGATTCATAGTAATTCAGGCCTTTGAATTTATTGCTTTAAGAATGCGCCTCCCTTAATCGGTTTTTGAGAATCTTGCCGGCTGCGTTCCGAGGCAGCTGATCGACAAAGACAACACGCTTGGGAATCTTATATTTGGCCAGGCTGCTTTTGAGATGGCAGATGATCTCATCGGCACTGACTCTTTGGCCTTCTTTTAGCACAACCACCGCACAGCCGACTTCACCCCATTTAGGGTCTTTGACACCGATCACAGCCGCTTCGGCAATTTGAGGTATTTGGAAAATGACATTTTCCACCTCAGCCGGATACACATTCTCACCGCCGGAGATGAACATATCTTTTTTACGTTCGACAATATAAAGACAGCCGTCTTCATCCATCCGGGCCAGATCGCCCGTATGAAACCAGCCCTCCGTAAAAGCCGCTTCGGTGGCATCCGGCAGGTTCCAGTATCCCTGCAACAAATTTGGGCCCCGGATGATCAGTTCACCGATATCCTCGGCCGGCAGTTCTCTCATGTGATCGTCGACAATACGCGCATCCAGGTGAAAAACGGCCTTGCCGATGGAACCGGCTTTTTCCATCGCCAGATTCCGATCCAACGTAGCAATGCTGGGAGCTGCCTCGCTCATACCGAACCCTTGCTGTAGGACAACTCCAAATTGATGGTATTGTTTGACCAGGCTGACCGGCAGGGGGGCGCCGCCGCTCATGACTACCCGGGCAGATTCAAATGCTTCGGCATTGAACTGCGGGTGTTGAATAAGCGCCAGGAATATCGCCGGCACCCCAAAAAAAAGCGTGATTTTTTCATCCAGGAGCTGCGACAGAGTTTTTTGCGGGTCAAAAGT
>JASFSK010000366.1:0-5503 GCA_050114455.1 Desulfobacterales bacterium
TATCTGGGAAAGTCGGGTTCAAGGTCCCTATGGAAAACAAACGGTCAATTTTATTGATCGTCAAAACCTGATACGATCCAAAAAGATTTCGAATCGCGCTCAGGATATCGCTGACCTGAAATTGCTATTGTCAGATGAATAATTCGTTATAGAATCTCATCGTAATTACTCAGTGAAAATTTTGATTTTACTATCGGTTATGCGGCACATTCAGGCAATCTGGCATTAAACAAAAGCTCCAAGGCATGACGTTATTTAATGCCTTATTTTCGAAAAGTCGACAGATAACCGCGAATCAGGCAGAAAATTCTAGCACACTGACGCTACCACAAGTTCGTCGATTCATCTTCGTAGTACTTCCCATGAGGTCGCTCAGTCTAGCTGAGCATTTCCTTTCCCTTGAAATGCTAAAATAGGTGAGTTCATTTGTAATTAAATTTGGTCAAAAGCCTCTGGATGAGATAATTAAATTGCTATTCATCCAAGGGGTAACTGTGCACAATCAAAATTTAATTCTTAAAAAGGGGGTTGCACATGACTAGCCGGCGCCCAGCCGTGATTGCAAAAAAATACGCCATTGCTTCTGGACATGAACTGGCCAGCCAAGCCGGCCTGGAAATCCTGCAGGCTGGGGGCAACGCCGTTGATGCAGGCGTGGCCGCCGGGCTTGCATTAGGTGTGGTGCACAGTGATCTGGTCAATGTGGCTGGCGTTGCACCTATCATGATTCGCATGGCTAAAACCCGGCAGGTCATTACCATTGACGGCCTGGGCACCTGGCCCCGCAGGGCCTCCTGCGAACTATTCGAACGACAATATGCGGGCGGCATACCCAAGGGCATACTGCGTACAGTGGTGCCCGGGGCTCCGGCAGCCTGGCTCTCTGCGTTGCGGGACTTTGGGACCATGAATTTTGGCGAGGTCGCCAGGTTTGCAATCCGGTATGCCAAGGAGGGATTTCCTGCTTTTCCCCTGTTCGTGAACTATATAACCGAACACCAAGTCGGTTATCAGAGCACCGAGGAGAACCAGCGTATCTATCTGCCCAATGGGCGGCCACCCAAAGTGGATGAGTTGTTTGTTCAGTCCGATCTTGCCGCCAGCCTGCAATATATGGCCGACCAGGAATCAGCAGCCGGAGGTTCACGCAACAACGGGCTTCAAGCTGCTTATGATGCATTTTACAGGGGCGATATAGCTCGTAAATTCTGCGATTACCACAAGGAAAACGGCGGTCTTTTAACTCCGGATGATCTGGCTGAATACCAGGTCAGGTTTGAACAGCCCCTGAAGGTAGGGTTGGATGGTTTTGATATTTACTGCTGCGGGCCGTGGTCCCAGGGGATTTCATTGGCCCAGATGCTCGGTTTGATCGGCGGGATTGATGTAAAAGTTTTGGGTCACAACACACCTGAGTATATCCACGTTCTGACCGAGGCCCTAAAGCTGGTGTTTGCCGATCGCGAACGACATGTGGCTGATCCCAGATTCGTAAATGTGCCAGTGGGGCAAATGTTGGACCCCGGTTATTTGCGGTTACGTTCCGAGTTGATTTACGCGCACAAAGCCTGGCCCCAGATGCCTCCGGCCGGTGATCCCGCGGCTGGGAGAAATCTGATTTCCGATGAAGCCGACCAAATTAGCCTGATGCATGGAGGGGATGATACCCCCGTTGCCAAATTCCAAACCAGCCCGCTGCCAGACGGTCCGACCGCGCCGGACACCTCTTATGTATGCGTCATTGACGACCAGGGTAATATGTTTTCCGCCACGCCCAGCGACAGTTCCCATGACGGCACGGTAATTCCCGGCAGCGGCCTCTGCCCCTCAACGAGGGGATCCCAGTCGCGCGGAATTAGCGGCTGCATAAACTCGGTGGCTCCGGGAAAAAGGCCGCGATTGACTCCCAATCCGGCTTTGGTGTTACGGGACGACGAGCCTTTCATGACTCTGGGCACACCGGGAGGCGACGTGCAGATTCAAGCCATGACCCAGGTATTCTTGAATGTTATCTACTTTGGCATGGATATCCAGACGGCGATTGAAGCACCCCGCTTCGCCACTTTCAGCTTCCCAGGTTCATTTGCCCCCAATGACTACTACCCGGGCCTGCTTATGCTCGAACAGCGCCTGCCCGAGGAAACAGCGGACAAACTGAAATCCTTTGGGCACGACATAAAATGGTGGCCGGAATGGTCCTGGAAAGCCGGAGGCGTGTGCGCTATCCAGGCAAATCCCGATTCGGGAATCCTTTATGCTGGTGCGGACCCGCGTCGGGCAAGTATTGCTCTGGGCGATTGACCGGTTCGAATGCCGGGCTACACCAAAATATGCCAGGCTCAAATCCGGTCCGGTTCATAGGCCGATTGACGCAAGTCAGAGAAGCCAGATGCTGTGATACTGTCTGAAGGTCAGCCGCTTCGTTCGATCCCCATTTGCCGAACCCCGCAAACGGAAATACATGTTCGCCCTTATTCGATGACCATAGCCAACCTGGCAGCGACGGGCCGCCCGGCAACGATTGCCCGTACCATGATTTCAGAAATTGACCTTGACTTAAAATTATAGTTCTGCTTTAAACACTAGCTCAGTTTTATATAAATATTAATTAGATGTCGTAAACATAAAAGGTCCAATTCGTTAAAATCAGTTGTCGGGGTTCTGGACCGGTTCCGGATCAGCAGACTCGACCCGGACCGATGCCTAAATAAGGCGGGATTTTCTCGCTAACGGTCGTGAAAGGAGAGGAGAGCCATGAAAAAACTATTTTTGTTACTTTGGGTATTTGCTTTGGTGGGAGTGATAGGAATTCCTCAGGCTATGGCCGAGCGCTATGGGGGAACCTTTCACTTTGTCGCTCCATATGGATCGAGCGTATCCTCATTGGATGCCCATCGAACCACTCGGACCCAGGACGCCATCGTATGTATGTCCGTCCACCGCGCACTCTACAACTGGGATGCCGAACAAAGTAAACCGGTTCTGGAGTTAGCCGAGAGCGTGGCGGTGTCTCCGGATCAAAAGGTTTACACCTACAAGCTGCTCAAAAACGCCAAGTTCCACAATGGCCGCACCATGACTGCGGATGACATTATCTGGAGCTACAACCGGATCATGAGCCCCAAAATTGCTTCACCGGCAGCCAGGTATGTGCGCAACATCCAGGGTGCGGTAGCCGTTGAGAAAGGTGACGCTCAGAGCATCTCCGGCTTGAAGAAGCTCGATGACTACACCCTGGAAATGACTTTAGAGACACCTGGAGATCCGGCCTATTTCCTGTTCAGGACCATGACCGCCATCCTGCCCAAGGAAGTGGTAGAGGCCAAGGGGGATGGCTTCGCGACTTCCCCGGTGGGCCTGGGACCCTTCAAGTTCGTCAAATGGGTTCGCGGCAGTGAAATCATCATGGAAAAATTTCCCGATTGGTACAAAAAAGGGCGCCCCTATCTGGACAAGGTGGTCTATAAAATTATGGGCGAAGGCGCCGCCCGTGACTTGGCCTTCCGCTCCAAGGAGGTGGACGCCATCAACCTTGGTTCGGCCCAGTACCAGGTCTATGCCAAAGACCCCGAGCTATCCAAGAACTTGCTGACCGTGGCAGAGATGTACACTCGCCACGTGGGTTTCAACCTGAGGCTGGACAAGTTCAAGGACAAGCGTATCCGCCAAGCCTTCAACCACGCCATCAACAAGGATCTGATCATAGAAAAATACGTCAAGGGCAAGGCTTTTGCAGCCAAGGGCTGGCTGCCCAGTTCGTCGCCGGCATTTAACAAAGAGGCCAAGGGTTACGAATACGATCCTGAAAAAGCCAAACAGCTTTTAAAGGAGGCCGGCCTTGCCGACGGCATCAGCTTCGAGCTGGTCACTACGGACAGCAAATCCTATGGCATCGGCATTATAGAAGCCTGCATGCCGTTTTTGGCCAATGTGGGTATCGAATTGAAACCCAAACTGGTCGAGAGCGCGGTCAATCAGGAATTGGTCTATGTCAAGCAGGATTTCGAATCCTATGTGATGTCCTTCAACTCCGGCCCGGACCCGCTTACGACCATGAAGCAGTGGCACTCCAAGAACCCGGCCCACGCCGGAAACTACATCGGGTACAACAATCCAGAGTATGACGCGGTGATTGATGCTGCTGAAAAGGAAACCGATCCGGCCAAGCGTATTGAGCTTTTGAAAAAAGCCGATGGCATTTTCATGGCTGACGCACCCATGTGGTTTTTCAACTACAACAAAGCCGTTATCGCCTACCAACCTTGGGTGCATGGTATGCAGTCCAATCCTGTCGAGGCCATGTTCCAGGACATGGATAAGATTTGGATTGAAGAATCATCGCCTCGGGCCAAGTTGAAATAACCCGGTTTTAATCGGCCGGCGCTCCGGTATGGGCCATCAGGTTCATGCCGGGGCGGTTTACCTGCCTCGAAATTGTATATATGAGAGTCTCCTCCTCCACCGGTGCAGCGCACATGCATGAGCGTCTTAAGGATAAAAGACGCAATTGGCTTATGCACAAAAGATAAGTGCACAAACACCCAGAGGATTCGCCGCCATGCAAGCCTTTATTATTCGCAGATTGCTTCAGTTTATTCCGACAATTCTGGTTGTCACTCTGATCATGTTCATTCTGCTCAATATTTTGCCGGGCAATGCGGCCTTGATGTCCATGGATGCCCGGCAAGCTGCGGATGCCAACTACGTGCGCCAGTTAAAAATTGAAATGGGTTTGGATAAACCGATTCATATACGCTACCTGAATTACGTAAAAAACCTTGCCATGGGTGACCTGGGGCTATCTTACATACACAGGGAAAAGGTCAACCATCTGATCATGGAACGACTTTGGCCCACCATTAAACTGGCCGTTGTGGCCATGGCCATTGCGGCTGCGCTGGGTATCCCTTTGGGTTTCTTGTCGGCAATCAAACAAGGTACTTGGCTTGATTCGTTGTTCATGGTCTCTGCCATCTCGGGGGTGTCTGTGCCCCAGTTTTGGCTGGGATTGATGCTGATGTATTTTTTATCGGTTCAATTACAGCTGCTGCCCACTTTCGGTTATGGCGATGGTGCCATCGCCAATTTGGTTCTACCCGCCACTGCCCTGGGCATTGGATACATGGCACTTATTGCCCGAACCACTCGCGCCGCAGTGGTGGAAATACTCAATGCAGATTTTGTGCGCACCGCCCGCTCCAAGGGCCTGAACGAAAACGAAGTCCTGTTCAAACACGTCTTCCGCAATGCCTTTATTTTGATCCTGACTACCGTGGGGCTTCAGTTCGGCAGCATGATCGGACACACGGTGATTATCGAAAAATTGTTCTCTTGGCCCGGCATCGGGTCCCTGTTGGTGGATTCAATCTTTAAACGCGATCTGCCCATCACTCAGGGCTGCGTTTTGTTGATCGTTATACTCTTCCTGGTAGTCAATCTGGCCATCGATATCCTGTACTCGGTGATTGATCCAAGGATCGTGCATACATGAATCGTTTGTTCA
>JASFSK010000367.1:0-5490 GCA_050114455.1 Desulfobacterales bacterium
GTTTTTGAAAAGAAGCCACCTTTGACGGGAAAATATTTCTTCAGATCTTTTACTTCAAGCAAATGTTCACTCATTTTTGATTCCAATTTCAGAATAGAATTCGCATGCCCGGATGGTCGATAGTTACCCGTACAGCCAGCACCGCACTTTATGGGAATTCTGCTCCAGCTTTAACTCGGGCGCTTCCTGGGAACAGATATCCATGACCCGCGGGCATCTTGGATGAAAATGGCAGCCTTTGGGTAAACGCGACGGGATCGGAACCACGCCTGAGATTTCCTGGAGCCGCTGTTTCTTTTTAGCACTCAAATCAATTCTCGGTATGGATTGAAGAAGTCCCTCTGTGTAAGGATGCAACGGCTCTTCAAAGATCTGATACACATCGGCATCCTCCACAATCTTGCCGGCATACATGACCACGACACGGGCAGCGCTCTCGGCCACAACACCCAGATCGTGGGTGATCAGGATAATCGCTGTGTTCAGCTCCTCTTTCAGGGATCCCATGAGATCCAAAATCTGGGCCTGAATCGTAACATCCAGGGCGGTAGACGGCTCATCGGCGATCAGGAGGCTCGGGTTGCAGGCCAGCGCCATTGCAATCATTGCGCGCTGGCGCATGCCGCCGCTGAGCTGGTGAGGATACTCGGTCACGCGTCGTGCGGGCGAGGGGATTCCGACCAGTTTTAGCATTTCGATGGAGCGCTCAAGGGCTTCTTTGTTGGTTAACCCCTGGTGCAGGGTAAGGGTTTCCGATATCTGGTTGCCGATCGTATAGACCGGGTTCAGTGAGGTCATCGGCTCCTGAAAAATCATGGAGATTTTATTTCCCCTGATTTTGCGCATTTCGTTGGGAGTGAGTTTGAGCAAGCTTTGGCCTTCAAAGCGAATATCACCGGCAACAATTTTTCCCGGTGGATCCGGAATCAGCCGCAGAATCGACAGGGCCGTGACACTTTTACCGCAGCCAGACTCTCCGACAACACCCAGTGTTTCCCCTTTTTTCACCGAATAATCGACGCCGTCCACGGCCGGTGAAACGCCTTCATCGGTGAAAAAATGAGTTTTCAGACCCTTGACTTCAATCAGAATATCATTTTTTGTCGACTTCACTGGAGTCACTCTTTTCTAAATTTGATGGTTTCGCACAAAGTCTTCAATCATTTTTTGGTGTCATTCCCGCGAAGGCGGGAATCCAGTAATTACAAATGGTTCTGGATACCTGCCTTGGCAGGGGCAGGCCGGAATTTCGGACTTTTTCCGAGTTTGGCAAATTTGGACGTTTTGGAATCCGGGATTGCCTGTCCGAGTTGAGGTCGCGTAAACTGACCCTGGCTGTCAACTTCATTCAGGCAATGCGTTTGACCAAAAAAACAAGGCTTTTGTTCGATAGACACCGGCCTCCGGGCCCGCTAACCTGTGCGGACCGCACTAGACCGGAATGTGCTGCAAAACCTGGTCGAACATACTTTCGGAGGCCTGATGGGCTGCTTCAGCATCTCCATTGCCAATCGCATCGATCATCTGCAGGTGGTAGACGAGTGAATCGCGGTGAATTTCAAAATCCTTTATGTCTGCTTTGCGAGCGGCGACAACGGCCTGACGCATGGTGTGGCCGATCTTGGCCAGCAATTCATTATGGCAGGCATTCAAAATTTGAATATGAAACGCCATATCCAACTGGAGATAGATCTCGTAATTAAAGTCCATCTCAGATTTTAAGGCCTGCTCCATTTTATGGTAGCAGGCGCGTATGCTGGTAATATCTGCCTCGCCGGCGCGTTCAGCTGCAAATTTTACCGCCTGTGACTCAATTATTCTGCGTACCTCGGTCACTTTTTTTAAAAAATCCAGCCTATCACCTGTCTCAAGTTTCCACAATAGTATCTTGGCGTCGAACAAATTCCATTCCTGAGAGGGCTGAACGACCGTTCCGGTTTTGGGTCGCACGCGAATCAGCCCCTTTTGGGCCAGCAATTTGGTTGCTTCTCTGAGAGCGCCCCTGCTGACATCAAACTGCTTGCAGAGAGCGTCCTCATTCGGCAATGTATCGCCCGGTTTATAGTCACCTTTTATGATGCCCAGCCCGATCTCTTCGACCACGTATTCATACAGTCTTCGGTGCAACGGTTTTTTCAGCATTTTTGGGGTCAATCCGACCTTAATTAAAAATCGATGATGGGTCGTAAATTCTGATGCAACAGAAATGTCAAAAATCACATCAATAGTATTGAATTTTGGCCAAAAGAAATGACTAAAATGAAGTTACAGATTTTGGTCCTGGACGTCTTTACGCCCACTTGGACCCAAGTTTTTTCACTGTTTGGAACGAAATGTCCACCGGCTTCGTTTTTTAAGAAAATTTAAACGCCACTCTTGACATTATCTCAGACTCTTGCTACCAATGCCATCATGCATCATATCATTATATGATATGATTTTATTTATCAATAAAAATTTTCTGCCAACCCACCGGCAAGCAACCACAGCCGAAAACCCGCACAATCAGTCAATTCATAAAAAAGGAGGTGATGGAGTATATAGAGCGGCACTAACAATTTTATCGATATTGATGAAGGAGGGTCTATGTTTAAATTTAAAAAGGTAAGTTTGTCCATATATCTTGCGTTACTCGTCGTCTGTTTTCCTCTGGCCGCCGCGGCGGCCAACGTCGTCACCCTCGGAATTTATCAGGAGCCCGAAAACCTCAACACCTATATCGGGGTCCAGACCGTAATCACCTATGTCCACCGTCCCTTTGCCGAATATCTCATTGATGTGGATGATCAAGGCAAATACTTTCCAGTCCTTGCAGAAGTCGTTCCCACAGTGGAAAATGGTGGTGTGTCGGCGGATGGATTGACCATTACCTACAAATTAAAAAAAGGAATAAAATGGAGTGACGGCACTCCCTTTACATCGGCGGACGTTAAATTCACCTGGCAGGCGATCGCCAATCCGGATAATCTTGTCAAGAGCCGTTCGGGGTACGAGCTCATCGAATCGGTCGAAACGCCGGACGACCATACTGCGGTGGTCAAATACAAGGAATTCTACGCTCCCTATCTGACCCGGTTTGCGCCGGTCTTGCCGAAGCATATCTTGGGGGATCTTCCGAACATGAACGATGCGCCTTACAATCGGATGCCGGTGGGAACCGGTCCCTTCAAGGTCACTGAATGGGTTTCGGGCGACCACATCACCATGGAAAAAAATCCTCACTACCGGGATGCAGACAGCGTCAAACTCGATAAACTCTTTTTCAAGATTATCCCCAGCCGTGAAGTCGGCATCGCTCAACTGCAGGCCGGTGATATCGACGGCGTTTGGGATCTCATTGAGGCCCAAATCCCGATGATGGAAAAAAACCCGGAAGTCAGCCTGTACCTTGCCAATGGATTGACCTCCGAACGGCTGATCATGAATCATAGCACGACGGTGGCCCCGAACAATGGAAACCCGGATTACCCCCACCCGATACTGGCCGATATCAAAGTCCGCAAGGCCATCGAGTCCGCCATCGACAAGAAACTCATTGTGGATAAGCTGCTTTATGGCAAAGCGAAATTGGGGACATCGGAAATACCCGATGGCTGGGCGGCCAACACCAATATCCAGCCCACGCCATATGATCCCGAAAAAGCAAAAAAACTTCTTGACGAGGCCGGCTGGAAGCCAGGTTCAGACGGCATCCGCGCCAAAGATGGTGTCAGATTACGGTTGAAGCTCACGACCACAACCGGCAACAAACTGCGTGAAATGGTGCAGCAGGTGCTGGTGGCCCAAATGAAGAAAGTGGGTATCGAGTTTTACATTGAAAATGTGCCGTCCTCGGTTCTCTTCGGATCCTGGGCCAATGATGCCGATCGCAAAAAGGGACGCTACGATATTCTGATGTATACGACAGGTCCCGGCATAGATCCCCATCAGCAATATGAAGGCTATTTTCATTCCAAGAATATCCCCACCACGGCCAATGGCGGCAGCGGGTACAATTATACCCGCCATCGCGACGCTCAGCTGGATAAATACCTTGAGATGGCCGGCAAAGCACCCAATATGGAACAGCGGGCCGAAGCCTACCGCAACGCTCAGGTGCGCGTTTCAGAAATCGTTCCCCACATCTATCTTTACCGGCGGCTGAATGTGCATGCCTTTAGAGACCGTGTTAAGGGCTGGAAACCCAACGGCTACGGTATCATCGATTCGGTGGCGACCTGGAACGTGGCCGATTGGTATGTTGTTGATTAAACATTTGCGTTAACCTATGCCAACTGCATGCCGCGCGCTTTCATCTGCGCACGGCATGCGGTGCCATGGTCGGTACGATGCGATACTCATTTTTCTTACGTCGATTTCTGTCGGTCATTCCGGTGGTGCTGATCATCACCTTTACCACTTTCTTATTGATGCAGCTGCTGCCGGGCGGTCCGCTGGCCGCCTACGAAAACAATCCCGAAATCTCCCAGCAGGACATTGAACGGCTGCGACATGAAATGGGACTGGATCGTCCCATCCCGATCCAATACTTCTCATGGCTGAAAAACTTCATTCGGGGGGACTGGGGATACTCCTTTGCCACCAAACGACCGGTATTGACGGAAATATGGGAGAGACTTCCCAACACCCTTTATCTGACCGGATTTTCGCTGATCGTTGCCCTGCTCATTGCAATTCCGGCCGGCATCATTTCGGCCACGCGGCAGTATTCCTTTTTCGATCATATCACCACCACCCTCACTTACGTGGGCCGCTCGATGCCGGTTTACTATTCCGGACTTTTGCTGATTATTATTTTCAGTATCTGGTTGCGGTGGTTTCCCAGCGGTGGCATGCATACCCTGGGAGAAAAATTTTCCCTCATCGACAGTCTCAAACACCTGTTTTTGCCGATGCTCAGTCTGTCAACCCTGATTGCCGCAAAGTATGTTCGTTTTTTACGCACCAGTATGCTGGAAGTTATTCACCAGGATTACATCCGTACCGCCGAAGCCAAAGGGTTAAGTGAACGGATAATCATTTACAAGCACGCATTTAGAAACGCAGCGATCCCGCTCGTCACGGTGGTGGCGATTGATCTGCCCGTCTTGTTTGCCGGCGCCCTGTTTACCGAGACCGTGTATTCCTGGCCCGGCATGGGAAGGCTTTTTGTGGATTCCGCAACCCGATTTGATTATTCCGTCGTCATGGGTATCGTGGCCGCAATTGCCTTTTTAGTGGTCATCTCCAATCTCGTTGCGGACATCGTTTACGGGATCCTCGATCCCCGTATTACGTATACTTAATGGAAAAATAATGGCAAAAAGTAATTTTTTCGAAGAGCATAAAAACAAGCTTTGGTATCTGACATTACGTCAGTTTCTTCGGCATAAAATGGCGGTTTTCGGTATGATTCTGATGGCGGTGATCCTGGTCTCCGTCCTGTTTGTCGATGTCATCATGCCTTACGACCCCGAAGAGCTGGATCTTGAGAACATGCTTTCCCCTCCC
>JASFSK010000368.1:0-5479 GCA_050114455.1 Desulfobacterales bacterium
CCTCCGTGGAAAGACTGTCGTCATACAAATCCACGGTAAACAGATTCAGAGACCGATGCATGGAGGCAAAATAAATCGTCAGCGGCAGGCCAATACGGGCATGGGTCTCCCCGACTTTCTGCCGTTTCTCGATATAATCGTGTTCGAATTGGGGCCGAAAAAATTCCTCCCAGTATCCTCGAGACATTTTTTGAACATGAGCAAGGGTTTCTTCATCCGGGAAAAATGTTTCAAACTCCGGTTGATTTCTCAGCCAGTCGTAAAACAGACTTACAAATTCATCCAATTTCGGAACGACGATGTCACCGTAAGCATGAATTTTCTCGGTATCGTCGTCATTAATTGAATAGAGTTTCAGAAGTGTTGCCAACCTGGAATATCTGTCGTTATCCGATAATAGCCCTGATTTATTAGCCATCGTTATTTCTCCTCGATACCTTTGCCACGATCTTCAGATTTTTTCCGGATACGCAGCGGTGATCGATGGCGATATCGATCCATTAGTATAGATCCAATGTGTAGCACCATGCTGACAATGTCAAGAATCCTTTTAACTCCCACCTTTTACCAGATATTTGTTATGGGTACCACCGGTTTTCAGGTCATGTCGTTATCCGTGGGGATACGGGGATAATGAAAGTTTTAGTGTTATGTTCAGAGTTGAGTTGCTCATGGAGAAAAAATGTATATTTTAGAATAGTACCGAGGAGGAGCTACAAATATGAGTGAAGCGAAAAAGTTGATGATGGATCCAACAGAACTGTCGGCTGTATATGAGGCCCTCAACAGGGTGCAGGCGATTGTCGAGTTCGATATCGATGGGACGGTGACCAATGCGAACGAGAACTTTCTCAGTATGTTTGGATACGATCTCGACGAGATTGTTGGGAAACATCACCGGATCTTTTGCGAACCCGGCTACGCGGAATCACCGGAGTACCGCGAATTCTGGCGCAAGCTCGGCCGCGGCGAGTATGACGCAGCGGAGTTCAAGCGGCTGGCAAAGGGTGGTGAGGAGATCTGGCTTCGTGCATCTTACACCCCGGTCTTCGACGATAGCGGCAAGCCGATTAAGATCGTGAAGTTTGCAACCAACGTGACCACATCCAAGCTGAAGACGGCTGAATACGAAGGGAAGGTCGAAGCCATCAATCGGTCACAAGCCGTCATCGAGTTTAAGCTCGACGGGACGGTGATCACCGCAAACGAGAATTTCCTCCAAACCTTCGGCTATAAGCTCGACGAAATCGTCGGCAAACACCACCGGATTTTTTGTGACCGAGGATTTGCGGAATCACCGAAATACACCCAGTTCTGGCAGAAACTCGGACGGGGTGAATACCACGCTGCGGTATATAAACGGATGGCTAAGGATGGCAGGGAGATCTGGCTCCAGGCCTCCTATAACCCGATCTTCGACATGGACGGAAAGCCTTTCAGGGTCGTAAAGTACGCAAAGGACGTCACGGCAGCCAAACTTCAAAACGCCGAATATGAAGGGAAGGTCGAAGCCATCAATCGGGCACAAGCCGTCATCGAGTTTAAGCTCGACGGGACGGTGATCACCGCAAACGAGAATTTCCTCAGTATCTTTGGCTATAACCTTGACGAAATCGTTGGCAAGCACCACCGGATCTTCTGCGACTCCGGATATGCGGAGACGCCGGAGTACGCGGAATTCTGGCAGAAACTCGGCCGGGGCGAATACCACACTGCGGAGTTCAAGCGAATCCATAAAGATGGGAACGAGATTTGGCTGCAGGCCTCCTACAATCCAATTTTTGACCTTGATGGTAAGCCATTCAAAGTTGTAAAATTCGCGTCGGATATCACTCAGGAAATAGAGGCGAGGAGTCTCGCCCTGCTGGAGATGTCCACGCCGGTAACAAAGATCTGGGAAGGCGTTCTATTTGCACCAATCGTCGGAATCGTCGACTCAAAACGTTCCCACGACATCATGAACAAGGCACTGACAAGCATCGTCGATAACCGTGCACGTACGCTCATGCTCGACATTGGAGGCGTTGGCATGGTCGATACAGCAGTCGCCAACCATCTAATCAAGATCGCAAAGGCGGCCATTTTGATGGGCTGCAAAACCATAATATCGGGTATCTCTCCAGCAATTGCGCAGACCATCACCGAACTCGGTATCGATCTCGGTTCGATCCAAACAACCTCGACGATCGAGTCCGCCCTCCGCGAGGCCATTACCGGAGTCGCCCAGAGTGGTTGGGCCACTGATGTCTGACGCTGGCGCATATACGGTGGTGCGGATGTCGGATAAGATCAAACGAAACTGCTGGCGACCATTTGGCCTGCGAGGATAGGCAATCTATAATTCCTGGTTTTTGTGGGTTTCCCCTACCCAATACACATTCTGGTGAAAGTGGGGATTTCCTGCTCTCACATTTTTAAAATCGTCAATTTATTGCACCTTACATTGACTAATCCTAAATTTGCACGCTGAATAAATTCGTACAGGAATAGCCATCAATCTCGAATAAAGAGGTAGCGAATAGACAACGTTTTTTATGAGGATAACCGTTTCTTGCCCAGTAGCAACAAAACTAAAAGCGCACCGATTAATAGCACAACACCATTTAAATAAAATGGTACGGCCCTTCCAACTGAATCATACCGCCATCCCCCTACTAAAGGACCTACCGATGCACCCATACTGCTGACAAAGGTTTTAAAGCCATACCCCGTACCCCTTACCTGATGTCCAGTCAAATCTGCAACCATCGCTTCTTCGGCAGATTGGAAATTAATAGAAAGCCTGCGCTTCCACCAATAAGATTTGCTCTAGCGATGGCCTCATCGAGTATCGATAGTTTTAGATCCTGGATAATCAGAAGCAGTTTAATCCAGGCTAAAAATTGATATTTCAGGAACAAAAACTATGTCGGTGAAGGATATAGGCTGAAGGCTTGCACGGGCTAAAGTCCCACGATAGTTGTTTTTCTTATTGTAAACTTAGAAACTCAGAAGAAGTAGATTAATCGGTGATTTTAATGATCACCAAGGTAATATCATCCTCAATTTTGGCACCTTTTTGAAAACCTTTTAAAGATTCTGTCATCGCATTGAGAATTTCATTTGCGCTCAAAGATGAATTATTTCGAATGATTTCGTAGATGGGTTCTTTACCAAACATTTCCCCTTGAAAATTGCGGGCTTCCCAGATACCATCCGTGCTAAGAAAAATTATCTGGCCATTTTCAAGTGCTGTTTTTGCATACGCGTTCACATTCCAATTTTTCTCCACTCCAAGAGCCATGCCCGTGCCGCCCAACTCTTCAAATGTGTTTGTATTCGGATCATAAAAAATAGCCGGATCATGTCCGGCCCGAACATATTGAAGATGTTTTTTTATGGGATCAACAGTCAGATAAAACATCGTCACAAATTGACCCGAATCCTCCACATCGCCTACCAGTTGGTGGTTTACGTCACGAATAATTTCTGCAGCGCTGCCCGGCAAGAATGAGCGCTGGCGCAAAGCCGAGCGAACAGCAGCCATTAGCAAAGCCGAGGAAATACCACGACCGGATACGTCTCCGATGTCTATGCCTATTTGTAAATCATCGTTGCTGACATATTTATTACCATTGTCCAATGTGCCAATGCGCTTTTCGAGGATTGTCCTGAAGAAGCTTAAACTAAATTTGGTCGAACTGGTGATTAGTGAAATAATCATCAGGATCGCCAGATTACGGGTATCAGAATTCGTGGCCGTAAAGTCAAATAAATCTTGTGATGTATTACTGTCAAGTGATCTTTTTTTCAAGGCAGCGTATGGCTTCCCGGATGGGGAACCGGCTGATTTGCATCCATTCTGCCAACTGTTGACAAGTCGATCTTGAGAATGTAAATGACATTCTGGAACAACAACGGTCACCCCTTTTCGAAGAAAGAAGGTCCATGCCCCCATCCAAGCCCAAGCTTGCGGATATCAACGCTTTAGAAATCATAGACAATCGTGGAATGCCCACGATCCGGGCAACCGTGCAGACGGAAACGGGCCACAGAGGGACGGCCGATGTGCCTTGCGGCTCGTCAACCGGTGCCTACGAGGCTCGGGAAGTCCGTGACGGCGGCTCCCGCTACCAGGGCAAGGGAGTGCGCCAGGCCATCCGAAACATTAATGAAAAGATACTTCCGGCATTGAAGGGCATCGACATTACGCGCCAGCGGGAAATCGATCTGACCATGTGCCAGATTGACGGGACGTCCAATAAATCCAGCCTCGGTGCCAATGCCATCCTGGGTGTGTCATTGGCTGCGGCCAAAGCCGCAGCCGCGTGCTGCGGCTTACCACTTTACCGTTACCTGAATGCCGGCAGCCATGTATTGCCCGTACCTCAGGCCTGTTTAATTAACGGTGGCCTGCATGCCGGCAATGATCTCGATATTCAGGAATACTGCGTGATGCCGGTCGGCGCAGACAGCTTCAGCCGCGCCGTGGAGATGCTGTGCGACATATTTCAGGCATTGCGGGAAATTTTGCTGCAAAGCATCGGCAAACCGGCCGTCAATAGCAGTGAGGATGGCGGATTTGCACCGCCACTGAGCCGTTCGGCTGAAGCGATGCGGTTTCTGGTCGATGCCGTCGAAGCCGCCGGGCATAGTAAAGACGTCGTCTACGCCCTTGATTTCGCGGCCGGCGGCTTTTTCGATCCGACCAAGAAGATTTACCGGTTTGAAGGTGACGCCCATGACGCCGAAGGCATGATCGAAATGATTGGACACTTGCTTGAGCAATTTCCGGCCATCGTTTCCATCGAAGATCCCTTGCATGAAGATGACCTCGAGGGCTGGCAGACGCTGACCCGCACATTTGCAAGCCGGATGGTCGTCGGCGACGATCTGTTTGCCACCAATATCGGACGTCTGCGCCAGGCGATATCGCTCGAAGTGGCCAATGCCACCCTGTGCAAGCTCAATCAGATCGGCACGTTGACCGAGGCCATCGATGCCGCTCGCTACGCCCAGCGCAATGGATACCCGGTGGTCATGTCCGTTCGCTCCGGCGAAACCGAAGACCCGATCCTCTCTGATGTCAGTGTGGCACTGGATGCCGGCCTGTTTAAAACCGGCGGCATTCGTGGCAGCGATCGCGGGACCAACTACAATCGATTTATGGAAATCGAGGCCGAGCTCGGTAGCGTGGCGCAATATGCAGGCTATGATTACAAAAGGGTCGTTTAAGGTCTGAATTTTCAAAAAAATAAGTAGGTATTATACAATAATGCAAGAAAAAAAATTTCCAAGGATGATACGTGTCCGGCAGACATTTGACCGAACAGTCTTGGAGGATGTAGTTGGAACAATCCATGACCAAATCAACGCCCTGGCACCCCGGCTTGATATCAAGGCCGGCCAAACGGTGGCGGTCGCATGCAGTAGCCGGGGGCTTTCGAACTATGCGACCATCGTTAAGGCGGTCGTATCCGCTTTAAAGCAAAAGGGGTTG
>JASFSK010000369.1:0-5473 GCA_050114455.1 Desulfobacterales bacterium
CGTCAACCGTGAATTTGGTATTTACCGAATGTTTACCATATACACCCTGAGTGGCATCGTCGGCTTTTGGATTTCCTATCTGGCTGGCGTTTATCTGACCATCGGAGCATCCGCTTCGGTGTGTGGGCTGGTGGGTGCGATTCTTTACTACAGCAAAAGCCGCGGCGGGATTTACGGAAAACAATTATACAAGCAAATTGCCGTCTGGGTGGTGTTTCTTTTTATTTTCGGGCTGGTGGTTCCGGGAATCAACAATTGGGGTCATGGCGGAGGCATTCTGGCTGGAATTATTTTTGGCTATCTGTTTGGTTATCAGGATAAAAAAAGAGAGAACTTTTTTCACAGATCCCTTGCCGGCATCTGTTTGATCGGAACGCTTGCGGTGCTGATCTGGGCGGTGTCTACTTCGATTTATTTCCTTTTGCTGGGGTAGGGGATATAAGGCTGAATAGTTCAAGGTTCAAGGTTCAACGTTCAGGGTTTTCAGCTCCTTATGTAAGTCTTGCATTTGTTCCATTTCTATCCGATATAATTGATTGTTTTGGTGGGGAAATTAGCCTCTGAACCTTTGAACCATTCAACCTTTTTCCACTCTAAAGTGATCCCAGCCAGCAGGGGAAACAGGTTTGGCGGTACCATCGGGATAGATAATTTCAACGCGTCCATTGTCCGTTGCCTCACCGATATGGAAAAGAGGTCTCTCGAATTCTTTTTTGAATTCTTGCCTAATTTTCTCTGATTTTTCCGGGGCCAGGGTACACAACAGGGTGTAATCTTCACCGCCGCTCAGAGCATATTCAAGCGGATCAAATCCAAATGTGGCGCAAAATTTATTCAGCTCATCTGAAACCGGTATCTCAGCGGCATAAATAGCGGCGCCGACCGCACTTTGTTGAGTGATATGGCCTAAGTCTGCGCTCAACCCGTCACTGAGATCAATGGTCGCCCGGATTCCAGATTGATTTGCTAGAAAGTGCCCTTCCAGTAGGTGGGGTTGCGGCAAAACATGGGCCCGGTAAAGGGCCTGCATTTCGGTGGAATCAACCGGGAGATTGTTCAGGATCAAATAAAGCCCGGCCTTGCTATTCCCTAAATATCCGGTTGTGACGATAATGTCCCCCGGCCGGGCTGTATCCCGGCGCAGCAGTTTGTTTCTTTCAACCGTCCCATGAACGACGACATTGATGATCAGATCATGTTTTGAGCCGGTTGTATCGCCTCCCAGAATGTTGACATCAAATCTGGCGGCCAGGTGTTTCATGCCATCGTAGAAAGCCTCGATATAATCCAGCGGGCACCTGGGCGGAATGCCGATGCTGACAAAAGCCTCCCGGGCCACGCCTCCCATGGCGGCGATATCACTCAAATTCACGGCCATGGATTTATATCCCAGATCGAAGCCGGTTATTTTTGTGCGAATGAAATGAATTTGTTCCACCAGCAAGTCGGTGGTGATCAGTGAGACCTGATCCGGGGTGACGGTAAACGCTGCGGCGTCATCGCCTATGGCCCGGATGACGTTGTCCGGCCGGATCACGCAGCCCCGGCTTATATTTTTGATGAACCCGAATTCTCCGATTTGGTTTAACTCCATGATGATTTCGTTGCAGTTTTTGTGGATCAGTTAAAAATCAGCGGCCATCAGCAGAGGGTTGTTGTGGCCCCTTCCAGGAGCCATGCTCGTATCCCCAACTGTGCCGGTGGTCGCTGATTTCGATGGTCTTAATGGCCCTGGCAACTTCCAGCACCGGGTCATCGTTGTCAATCCATTGACTGGGATAGTTGAGGCAGTTGCAGATAAATGTTGTATTTTCATACATCTTCTGTTTGCGGTAATGAACATGGCCGCTGATCGAATATTTGACAGCATATTCTAACGCCAGCTCGCCGTATTGCTTGCTGCCCAGGAAGGCATTCAGATACTGCCACATACCATTCGGTGGTTGCACCGTAAAATCTTTAATCGGCAGCACATGGGTGACCAGAATAATGTTGCTGTTTTTACAGGCATCCAGCTGCTTTTCAAGCTTGGAATGGAAGTGGCGGTGCATATCGAGGGTGGATCGTTGCCAGACGGCTTTGACTTTATCCTGCCACAACCGATTGTTTATTTTCATTCGATCAAATTCTTCGACCGAATATTGGGGACTGCCAAAACTGTAATCATACCAGCCCAGATCACCGATGGCGACCCAGCCGTTGACCAATTCCGCGGGGCCATTGGCAAGGTTTCCACTGAATGCTTTCAAGGCGTCATAAATTTCCCAGGCCGTTTTGTCCGGATGTTTTTCATTCCAAATATCGTGGTTGCCGGGGACAAAAAGACATCGGACACCAGCGGCATTTTCGATTTGATGCAGGGTCTGCAAGGTGATTTCGTAATCATTGGCAACATCGCCGGCAATAATCATGGTGTCGATGTCGTTCTTTATTATGGCCGCCGTAATGCCTTCCAATACACGCTGCGGTCCTGTTTTCCCAAGATCGACATGAATGTCTGATAATATACCAATTTTCAAAATTTACGACTCCTAAAGCTTGGGATTCAATTTTTCTGACAGGGTGTCTCCCAATAAATTAAAGCATAGTACGGTTAACGCCAAGGCCAATCCCGGATAGATCGCCATCCAGGGCGCCTGCACCAAATAGTTGCGGGCATCCTTGAGCATGAGTCCCCAGCTTGGTTCCGGTGGTTGGGAGCCCAATCCAAGATAGGACAGGGACGCCTCGATGACGACCGTCAGTGCAAAGGAAATGGAACCCTGGACAATGACTTTTCCAAGTAAATTCGGCAAAATATGCTTCCAAACAATTTTTACGATGTGGCTGCCAAGTGACCGGGATGCTTCGACATAGGCCTCGGATTTTATGGCCAGCGTTTCCGCTCTGACCAGGCGAGCGAAAACCGGGCTGAAAATAATGCCGATGGCCAGCATTACCTGAAGCAGTCCATAACCCAGAAAGGATACCACGGTAATCGCCAGCAAAATGGTTGGGAACGAAAGCAGGCTGTCCATCAGCAACATTAACATGTTGTCAATATAACTGCGGGACAAGCCGGCCGTCAGCCCTACGATGGTACCGATGATGACTGCTATGGAGACGGCGACAATACCCACCAGCAGCGCCGATCTTGAGCCGAATATAACGCGGCTGAATATGTCTCTGCCGAAATTGTCCGTACCCAGGATATGCTTGGCGCTGGACGGCTTGAAACGCTGATCCAGATTCTGGGTTGTGGGATCGTAGGGGGCCAGCAAGGGGGCAGCCACGGCCGCCGCTCCCAGGATCACCAGAAAGACAATGGAGAGATAGAATATGATGTTGCGATGGGTATTCATTCAACTGTGGTCCATCTGAAATCAAAGGTATCCAGTTTCGGTGTCATTCTGAAATCGGACACATTCTTGCGGACTGCGACGTAGCGATAAGAAGATCCCAGAAACATGAAGGGCACTTCTGCAGCCATGATACCCAGGGCCTCGTCATACATTTTTTGCCTGTTTTCAAATCCGGAAATTTTTCTGGCGCCGGCGATCAATTCGGCGGCGCGGGTATTGACCCATTTGACGTAGCGGCCTTCGGTACCATAACCTGCCAGGGTGCCGTCGGGATCCAGTTTGCCGGTGTGCCCGATGACGGTAAGATCATATTTGGTGCCGCGATAGACATCACTGAGCCAGGTTGACCAGTCCACCAGCTTGATTTTCACATTCAATCCCACTTTGGTCAGCATGTCCTGATACATTTCACCGGCCTTGACATGCAGCTCATAGTTTTGCGGTAAAAACAATTCCAGAGTGGTTTCCGGTCCGACACCCGCCTCCGCCAACAACGCTTTTGCCCTGGACGGATCATAGGGATATAGATTGGAAAAGTCCTTGTAATAGGCATTGCCGTAGTCCATGAACGTCCCAATGATTTGGCCGCCGCCATAGGCGACGTCCAAAACTTTTTGTTTGTCAATGGCGTGATTGATCGCCTGACGTACCCGGATATCCTTTAACACCGGATTGCTGCAGTTCATCGACATGACCAAAATAAGAGCGGTCAATGATTTTTCTATTTTTACATCCTGGCTGGCCTCCAGCATCGGCAGATCATCTTTGTCGATAACATAAGCCACATCTACCTGGCCGGATATCAGTCCCTGGACCGAAACCGCCCGTTCGGGAATAATGTGCATGATGATTTCGTCGAGTTTCGGATGCCCTGGCAACCAATAATGATTGTTTTTTTCCAAAACGATCTGGCTGTCCCGAACCCATTTTTTTAAGACAAATGGGCCAGTGCCCACCGGCTGGGTACCAAAATCATGTCCGGTGTCGATCAACGCTTTTGGCAGAATAGCACCCCAACCGGATGCCAGGGTTGCGAGGAGCGGAGCCGCCGGTTCTTTCAACTTCAAAACGACGGTGGCATCATCTGGTGTTTCGATACTCGAGATTGAGTTGAATTCTTTGGCTTTTGGCGAACCGGTGGTTTTATCCAAAATTCTTTCAAAGGTCGCTTTGACATCTTTGGATGTCAGTTTGTCTCCATTGTGAAATACGCTCCCCTTTCTAAGATTAAACGTCCATACCAGCGCATCTTCTGAAATTTGCCATCTCTCTGCCAGGGCGGGTATGATTTTTCCCTGCATATCCGTTTCTGCCAGGGTGTCGTAGAGACTTTTTATGGTCTGGAAGGTCAGGGTGCCGGAGGTTTTGTGGGGATCGAGGGTATCCGGATTTCCTGCCAGGGCAAAATTAAGTGTTTTGGCTTCAGCCACCCCGGCATTCAAACCAATCGCACCCGCAAGGAAAACCGTCAGTACCAGGCAAATAACCAAGCTAATTGATCGTTTCATGTTTTTCTCCTTTTCAATAATTGGTATGTGTTTAAAATCATCGTTTAGGGTTCAACTTATATCTTGAAACATGCCACCTGGTGCCCCGAACCGATGTCCCTTAGATCGGGTCGGTACGCACGGCAGGACCGATCGCCAATCGGGCATGCATCGACAAATAAACAGCTTTCGCGAGATTCTGGCGACTTTTTGATAGTTGAGGTTTCCTTGTGGTTGTCATTTTCCCGAAAGCCGGCGGTCTCTTTGCCCGGTATCGAAGAAAAAAGTTTCAGGGTGTATGGATGACAGGGGTGCTGCATAATTATTCCGGTCGCTCCCAACTCCACCAGCCGGCCCTGATACATGACACCAAGAAAATCACTAAAATAGGCTACCAGGTTCAGATCGTGGGAAATGAATAGATAGGTCAGCTTAAGCTCTTCTTTAAGGTCTATCAAAAGGTTGATGATCTGGGCCTGGATGGAAACATCGAGGTTGGATACCGGCTCATCCAAAATCAAAAAATCAGGCTCCATACACAGGGAGCGGGCGATGACGATGCGTTGCTTCTGGCCTCCCGAAAATTCATGGGGAAAGCGTGAACGGTGCGCAGGTGCAATGCCCACCAGATCTAACAACTTTTCA
>JASFSK010000370.1:0-5461 GCA_050114455.1 Desulfobacterales bacterium
TCGGTGTCCATCGCATGTACATGGGCAAGTGGATTAGCGGCATTCTGTATCTATTCACCGGCGGGCTGCTTGGAATCGGGATTATTTACGATTTTTGGACGCTAAACGATCAGATCCACCTGATCAACGCCTCTGCTTGATGCTCTTCGGTATAATTCATCAGCCTGTATACTACAAGGCGTTCAGAGTTTCAAAGATTCAGGGTACCAAAGGTTGGATCATCCACCGGGTTACTGGTTCAGACTAAGAATTAAGGGGTGAGATCCAATTGCGACTGCGACTTTTAAATCTTTTTTAATCGAGCAACCTTTGAACGGGTAAGATTTATGTCATACGATTCATGATGACGTGAATCATTTCTTCGACATGCGGGCTGATATTTTTGTAGGTCACACTGACGCCTTGCCGGTCTGCGCGGGTAGCCTCCCACCCACCGAATTCGACTGATCTGTCAAATATCAGTTGCTCACCGCGGTCGCCTCCGAAAATCGCTGCAGGATGCTTTCGAGTTTTTCCAGCTCCCTGCCATAGCCGGCCCAATCGCCCTTTTGCAAATATTCCTTGGCATTATTGTAGTATTCCAAAGCCTGTTTTCCGAGTTCCGGGTAGTCGCCGGATTCAGGCGCTTGCGTTGAAATTTGGTCTTTGGTGATTACCCTTCCTTCTAAAACCCGGCTCAAGGCAAGGTCCAGTCGCTCCTCCATCGCAACCCGGCTGCCAAGGGCCACAATGATCCGTTTCAGCTCTGGCAGCGAGGCAGTGGTGGTGACCCCTTTTCTTGCCGGTCGCGTCCCCTGTTGCTTCGGCGACTGGCCGCCTTTCGCGGGAGTTGCCGCCTGGGTTTCCGGTTGCGGCTCCTGTTCGGCCTCCAAATAAATCGGCTCCACATAGATAAAAGAGTCACTTACCGGGATGGCCAGCAGATTTCCTCTGATAACCCGCGAACCGCGTTGCCCCCAGAGGCTGAGCTCCCTGGATATATCCGTCTGTTGATCGATTCTGGCTTCGACCTGCATGGGGCCGTAAGCCAGTTTATCTTTTGAAAGTTTGTAGACCAGCAAATTTCCATAGTGCGGCAGATCGCTTCTTGCTGCCAGCCACCCGATCATATTGTCTTTTTTTGAAGGGGTATATGGCAGCATCAGGAGAAACTCCTCCTTGTCTTCATCCGGCAGTTTTATGATGATATAGTAAGGTTTCATCATCTGGCGGTTGTCACCGTAGATTTCATCCGGGGGTTCCCATAAATCCTCCTGGTTATAAAACACCTGAACATCCTGCATATGATACTTGGCGTAGGTTTGAACCTGGATTTCAAACAGATCGTTGGGGTATCGCAGGTGCTTTTTAAGATCGGCCGGCATCTCATCCAGGGGTTTGAAAAGAGCGGGATAGACCTTAGCGTATGTTTTCAAAATGGGGTCTTCGGTGTCGATCATGTAATAGGTGACATGTCCATTATAGGCATCGATGATCACCTTGACCGAATTGCGGATGTAGTTAAGCTCCTTTTTCCTGAAGGGTGTCTTGGATCGTGTAGAGTATGGATACATGTTAGAGGCAGTGTAAGCATCCTGGATCCAAAAGAGCCGGCCTCCCGATACAACCATATAAGGGTCGGTATCATAGGAAAGAAATGGGGCGATGGCAGTGACCCGGTTTCGAATCCGTCGGTTGAACATGATTCTGCTTTCAGGGGTCAGATAGGTGGTGAACAGTATTTGGGGGTCCTGAAATTCAATGGCAAAAAGAAGTCGTCTCATAAAAGAGTTAATCGGCACCCCTCCCTTGCCCTGGTAGATGGTATATACGTTTTTATCTCCCTTGGGATAATCAAATTCCTGGGCACTGGTTTTGACCAGGATATATTCGGATGTCTTTTCACCATAATAAATTTCCGGGCGGTCAATTTTTAAATTGATGTCCACCGAGGGAGGAACGTCCTTAATCATGAGTTGGGGCAGACCTTCGGCGGTAACCTCGTTCACGGGACTCATGGCCAGCCCGTATCCGTGGGTATAGATCAGGTGTCGGTTGACCCAGGTTTTGGCCTGGGGCGGGAGCTGATCGACCACCAGCTCCCGGGCGGCCAGCATCACCTGGCGATATTGATTGGCGATTTGATACCGGTCGACATCTACATTGTTAAAATCATAATAGAGTCGTATTGATTGAATTTGGCGATAGGTCTGAAGCAATGGCCGTTCATCCCATACGCGGATGTTTTGAATGGTGACGTCGTGGTCTTTAATATCCTCAGCGCTCAGGGTGTTGTTGACTTCAAAGTCGACTTCTTTGATGTTTGTCAGGTTATAGGCATTGCGGGTAAAATCGATATTGTGAGCGATGTAGGGTGATTCCTTGGCCAGTTCGTTCGGTTTAACTACGAACTGCTGCACCAATATCGGCAGCCCGGCCACCAGGATGCCTATGGCGGCCACCCATATCCCTCCGCAGATCAGGAGAAGTTTAATTTTAAGTTTGAAGGCGTTATAAAAAATAAAAAGGCACAATAAAAAGGACAATACCATCAAAATCCTGAAAGCCATGATTTTAATGTTGACATCCGTATAGCTGGCGCCAAAAGCAGGGCCCTGGGTAGAATAAAGAACGCCGTAAGCCTTCAAATAATATCCCCAGGCAGCCAGGAAAACCAGAATGCCAGCCAGCACCAGGAGGTGCCGGCCGACGTTATCGGCTACCTTCACCTTGGGAATCGATGCCGGCTTGTCTTCGACCAGCGTGAACTCTCCAATGATCTGGATTCCGCCGTCTTTTATGTACCAGATAACCGTCACCAGGGCGGCAAAAAGAAGGACGATCAACAACTGCTCCCGCACAAACAAGTAAAACGGAAGCGAAAAAACGTAAAAACCGATATCCCGGCCGAATATGGGGTCAGCGCTACCAAATGGATGCTGGTTCAAATAACTCAGTACCATGTTCCATTGCACGGATCCTTTTGAGGCAATCACGAAACTGACAATCAGGATGGCACCCAGAATGATGGTGTTCAGAGATTTACCGGAAACCGGCATCCCCGCTATCTCGGTTATTTTTTGCTCACCTTCGCTATACAGACGCTGGGCCATGTAAAGATTAACGGACAGGGTGATAATCATCAAAATCCAGATTACCGCCGCCACCCCGTATTTTCCCAGTGCCATGGTCCAAAATACCGGTGCAAAGTCCAAATTCCCAAACCACAGCCAATTGGGATAAATCGATATAATGATCCCCACCAGGATAATGGCCAGGATTGCTAACATTCCCAATATGATCGTCGATCTGCTTAACTTCATAATTTGAGGCTCCGTAAATGTGAGATTGGTAGATATGAATTCAACGGGCTGGGATGATAGATCTTAAAAGCATTAAAAGCAAGCATCAAAAATCAGGTCTTACCCGAATGAAGTGCTTTTCGGTGCGCGAAACCCTCATCTGAAGGTAAATTGGGAGAGTAACAAGAATTTATTTTAATCTTTAAAATGGCCGCGGCGTTCCGGTTGTCTGTTAATTTTCCGGTTTAATCTTTTTCTGCGATCAATTTTGGTTCGGCGGTCCCGAAACGATCGACGCCGTTCCGGCACCCGATACAGGTTTGTATACCTTCGCCGACCGATATAACGCCGCCTGCCGCCATTGTCGATAAAAGGTACCAACTCATCGGTAGCGCTCATCCTATGGTCTCCTTTTTATCCTGCTATAAAGAATATCGTCCTCTAATGCTCGGTTTCATTCTTCTGACACTGATTCCAATGTTCATACTGTTCGCATTTTATCCTGTCAATACATTATTTTACCGACATTTTCTTAATCAAGAATAATACTTTTTTTATTCAGGGATGTCCGATACAATGGACATGGCCGGCTTTCATCGGGATCGTGATCAGAGACATCTCCGGTCAGTGGATTTCTGGATATTTAAAAGATTCCAAAAAGGAAAGGGTCCTTGCCGCTAACGTTAGATATGCTCGAGGCAAATGCAGAAAATTGCTTGACAATCTGTATTCATTTCCTGAAAATATCAACTCATATTGGATTACACGGATCCCACACGCTATTTCCGGCCAAACCTTGCCGCTTAACCATACGAGGGGGGCAACCTCCAAATTCCATACGCCGTCCGATTTTTATGTCAGACTGGGGACACTGAAATCTAGTGACCAGAATTATGGAGGTTCATCCAAATCCATGCACTTAATGTTAATTTTGCAGAGGCGAACCATGAAAGAAATTTCGATACACGGTATAGGAGGGCAGCGATCCCTGGTTCTGGCCCAATTTATGGCCATTGCTGCCGTTAAGGACGGTAAGTACGGTCAGGCGTTTCCGTTTCTCGGGGGAGGCGGAAAGCGACGGGGGTCTGAAATCGCAGAAATTCAGGCCCTGGCCGATACCAACATCAACAAATTAGACCTCCTGTTAAAAGGGGGTCTGCAGAGCGATCATTAGGTCATATGCTCATGGAAATATTGCACTACACCCAAGAGCACTTCCGGTTTCGAAAAAAGCTTCAACAATTTTGCCAAGAAGAAATTATTCCCCATATCGATCAGTGGGAAAAAAATGGCTTGGTCCCCCGTCAGATATGGCGGAAAATGGGCCAGCAAGGTTTTTTGTGTACGGCGATTTCGCCTGAATATGGCGGAATGGGAGGTGACTTTCTATTTTCAGTCATCGCGCTGGAAGAAATGACCCGGACCAATCATTATGGGCTGGATACGTTTTTGCATAGTGATATCGTTGTGCCTTATATTGATTCTTACGGTTCAGTTGATCAGAAATATCAATATCTGCCCGGCTGCGTTAGTGGAGAAATTATCACTGCCGTAGCAATGACCGAACCCGATGTCGGAAGTGATCTGTCGGCGATAGCGACCACGGCAATTGAAGAGCACGATGGTGTCATTCTCAACGGTGTCAAGACATTTATCTCCAATGGTATTAACTGTGACTTGGTCGTGGTTGCCGCCAAAGACCCAGCGGTTGAAAACCCCTACCGGGCAATCTCACTGTATTTGGTTGAGGATGGTACGCCCGGATTTAAAAAAGGCGCACCTTTACAAAAATTGGGGGTACATAGTCAGGATACCACAGAGCTGTTTTTCAGTAATTGTCGGCTGCCAACTGAAAACCGACTGGGTGAGAAAGGGACGGGATTCATAAAATTAATGGAGAAATTGCAGCAGGAGCGACTGCTTGTGGCTATTTTAGCCAATACAATGGCCGCTTTTGCTTTTGACTGGACGATGGAAACCCTATGCAAGCAAACCACTTCAAACGGCTTGGGCAAACTGCCGCAGGCAACCCGGTTTGCATTGGTTGAAATGAGTACGGAAATCAAACTTGGACGTACCTTTCTTGAAAAGATGATTGCTGATCACATGGAAGGACTCAATATTGTTTCTGAGACCAGTATGGCGAAGTTCTGGAATACGGAAATGGCAAACCGGGTGGT
>JASFSK010000371.1:0-5443 GCA_050114455.1 Desulfobacterales bacterium
TGGCACGGGGCGGGCAGGCCGGCACACACAGCTCACATACGCTGCATTTTTCCTGGTCAAAGACGACCTTCATTTCCGGTCGTTGAATTGCAAGGGCGCCGGTGGGGCACACCGCCGTACATGCGCCGCAATCCGTGCACTTTTTATTGTCACGTTTGATTTCCTGGGAGGCATTTTTAACATGCACTCCCTGGCTCTTCAGAAATTTAACCCCGTCTTTGAAATTTTTTCTCGTGCCGGACAATTCGAGCGCCATGACGCCCTCCTTGCGGGGAAGAATCGCAGCATTGAGAATATTAAAAATCAGATCGTAATCTTTGGTTAAATGATAAACAATCGGTTTATGGACCTCAGATTTCGGAAAACGAAGTATCAATATTTTAGAGTACACGCACACCTCCGGACAGGTATCTCGAATTTTGACAAGATTAAAGAAATTAATGGCAAATATATACCCTGTCAACAGATAGTGCGAGGTCAAAATTATTTTCACCCGGCAACGGCACGTTTTACCAGAGCTCAGGTCTCCCAGCCAGGCTTAGTTTTACCAACTATTTAGAATCCAAAATAATTACTTTGCCAGTTGTAAATAGTTGATTCCTTCAACATTTTCGCTTATGATTTTAGTATGAATCGATTTGCCTATCGAACCACCGGATTCGCCATTAAAGCCATTTCAAACCTGTCAAAGGCCAACATATCCCTGCACGGCCAGGAAAGTATACCGGAAGGATCGATCATATTTGTGATCAATCATTTCACCCGACTTGAAACCATGCTGATGCCTTATCAAATATTTACCCTTACCAAAGTGCCGGTATGGTCATTGGCGGATTATTCACTTTTCACCGGATCATTGGGGCGCTATCTTGATAAGGTCGGTGCGGTTTCAACTAAAGATCCGGACAGAGACCGTCTCATCGTAAAATCGTTGCTTACAGGAGAGGCCAATTGGATCATTTTCCCCGAAGGCCGAATGGTAAAAAACAAAAAAATAATTGAAAAAGGCCAGTTTATGATTTCTTGGGCCGGGGGCAAGCATCCGCCGCATACCGGCGCCGCAACGCTGGCCATCCGGACTGAATTTTACCGCCAACGGCTGCGCCGCCTTGACCAGGAAAAACCGGATGAGGCCAGATACCTGTTGGATCTTTTTCAAATCGAATCGCTCGATCCCGTCCTCGACCGCTTCACCTATATCGTACCGGTTAATCTGACTTATTATCCAATCCGGGCCAGGGAAAACTTGCTAAGTAATTTGGCTGCAAAGCTTGTAGATGATCTGCCGGATCGAGCCCTGGAAGAGCTTATGACTGAAGGTTCCATGTTGATCTCCGGCGTTGATATCGACATCCGATTCGGAGACCCGATTTTAATCGGTGAATGTTTAGAATGCACCATAATAGAGAGCGACATCCGGGCCAAAAGAAGAATTAATTTTGACGATCCGGTCGCTTCCCGAAGCGCCATGCGCAAAGAAGCGCTTAAGCTCATGCAGCACTATATGAGCGATATTTACGATTTGACGACCGTGAACTTGGATCATCTCTTTGCTTCCATACTTCGGAGCTTGCGCGCCGAACAAGTTGACGAACACGATTTGCGCCGCCGGGTTTTTTTAGCTGCCACCCGGATTCAAAGCCATGTCGGTCTAAATCTTCATTCCAGCCTCAAGGAAGACCCAATCCATTTGTTGACCGATGATTCTGAAAACAAAGCCAGTGATTTTATTGCGATTGCCCTGGAGAAGGGCAATTTGAAGAAACTCCACGAGAGGTTGATTAAAGATCACTCTACCTTCACGTCTGCTTACGATTTTCACCGTGCCCGAATCGACAATCCCATTGATGTGATTGCCAATGCAGTTGAGCCTCTTTCCGATCTCCAGCGAACCGTGCGACAAATTGCCCTGCAACCCAGTTTTTGGATTCGCAGAAAAGTTGCCAAATATCTTCTATCGCAGGCCATTGACGAATACGAACGAGACTATCGCCAGTTTTTCGTCAAGGGCGAATCCAAATCCATGGAAGTCGGCAGGCCCTTTATGATCAGAGGGAAATCAAAAAATGTGGGTATCTTACTTTCCCATGGGTATATGGCGGCTCCCCTCGAAGTTAAAGGTCTGGCGGAGTATTTGGGTAGTCTGGGTTTTTGGGTATATGTTCCCCGTCTGAAAGGACATGGAACCTCCCCTGACGATTTGGCAAAACGAACCTACAAAGACTGGGTGAAATCTATTGATCGAGGCTATGCACTTATGAGCAGCGTTTGCCGAAAGGTCGTGGTTGGCGGATTTTCGACCGGCGCGGGGTTGGCATTGAATCTGGCCGCCAGAGTTGAGCAAGTCGCCGGAGTGTTTGCCGTTGCAGCCCCGATGACGCTTAAGGACTTTTCTTCTAAATTTGCTCCGGCAGTGGATATGTGGAATCGGATAATGGATAAGGCTTATCATGTCGGGCCTAAAAAAATATTTGTAGAAAACAAGCCGGAGAATCCGCACATCAATTACCTGCGCAATCCGATATCCGGTGTCAAAGAGCTCGCCCGGCTAATGGATGATCTCGAACCCAAGCTGCCGGGTTTGAACAAGCCGACGCTAGTCATCCAATCCCGCAGGGATCCGGTCGTTCATCCAAAGGGATCCCGAAAAATCTTTGAACGACTCGGCACCGAGCAAAAAGAGTATCTTCTGGTAAATTTCGATCGTCATGGTATT
Source organism: Desulfobacterales bacterium (assembly GCA_050114455.1). Classification (GTDB taxonomy): domain Bacteria; phylum Desulfobacterota; class Desulfobacteria; order Desulfobacterales; family JAFDCJ01; genus JAFDCJ01. Next base: position 2,717 of record JASFSK010000371.1, read on the forward strand.
CTTCTGGGGAAAGGTTCCCAAAGAGTCTATAAAATCATCGGGGAGTTCATAAAAACGATTCGATAATGCGGCCGAAATCCGCTGCCTTATGCCCTATCAGTTGGATACCTGTATGTCCCATTTTCAATGTTATCTGATTGCTGTAAACTCCTACGGGTTGTGTATGTTCCGGGAAAATTTGAGGAATCCCGGGACGAAATTTTGACATAATCAATTATTTTTATTAAAATATACAGAAAACGAACAACACTTAAATTTACTCAGAGATGGGAATATTTTTAATATTAAGGCATAATCCAGGATGCTGGCGGTCAAATTGGTAAAATATACGATATGCTTTCTGTTTCTTCTTCTTTCAGCTTGTGCGAATAATCGGTTTCCAAATCTTGTCTCTGCCGAGGAACAAATGGTGTACCAATGCAATTATCTGGACACGATCTCGGAAGCCTCAGATCCGGGTAAGTTATTGTTCCCAGCAAAGTACTACTATCCATATGACGGAGAGCTCAAGGTTCTGGAGCGTGCAAGTAATATCGGCGGCAGTCACATTGTTTGGTTGTATAACTATCCTATCGGGTCGTCAGCATCCATTTACCGTTGCGATGACTGACGTGAGCAACAATATGGGTCGATCTTTCCTATCTGGTAGATAACATATGAATAATAGAAAAATGTACAACACAACGTTAGATTCGGAACTGATTAGACAAATCAAGATTCTTGCAGCAAAAATGGAAAAACGGCAAAACGATTTGCTGGAAGAAGCCATTCAGGACCTTCTCCAAAAATACCAGGGCAAAACCGATTCACAATAAAGCTGAACAATTGCTAAATGGTTTTTTTCTTTTGATAAAATTTAGACAATAAGGGTATGGGAGCTTTCGAGTAACGTCTGAGAAAATTTGCAGCTACCTGACTTCCCCATGCAAAGAAATGCCAATTTCTAATTGGTTAACCACGGTTCAACCATAAATATCCGGCTGAATCGCAACTCAATCGATTGTATTAATTTTTCCTGTCATCTACATTAAATTCTGGAGAGATATCGATAAAGCAGAGGGGCTAAATGGATTCTAATCCTGAAAGAAGAGATAAAACTCGTTTTGAGCATGAGTCTAAAATTACATTGGAAAATAGTGAGATTGGTGTTCAACGCGGTATCATGATGTATAATTTCAGCAACACCGGACTGTATATTGAAGCCGACACTCGACTGGAACAAGACACAGAAGTTCGGGTAGGTATCAGCAATTCACCATTTGCATCCGAACCCGATAAATTTGAAAGCTATTGCGGCATCATCAAGTGGCGCAAGACACTAAAACGGTCCTCCTACTTTTATGGATACGGCGTGGAATTGAAATTTGAAAACACCGAAGATGAGGACCAGGATCAGTTCTTGTGGTCCAGAGAAAATCCTCGAAAGGCGCTAACCACGCCCGTCAAATTTATATACGATGACTGTACATATGATGGAACTGCGGATAATATCAGCACAGACGGCATTTCGATTAAATCCAAAGATCCAGTCATGGCGGGTCAGCAGATTACGGTCAAAATTCCTTTGAAAAAGAAGGGTAAGATCGCTCGACTTCACGGCAAGGTCTCATGGTCCAACCGGCAAGGCTTTGGCGTAAAATTTTCGCGGCGCAATGAAAAAAAATCTTGACATGACACTCAGTGGTATTAATTTTTAAGTATGCAGCTGATGCTGCTAAGTTGTTAACAGGTTAACTTTACAAACTAACCCTTAACACTTTCCTCTAGCCGGGGGTGGTTCATTCCCCATGAACCGCCCCTTTTTTATATAAATACGAAATCTTATTTGCGTCTTTATAAAATTTTACATGAGGTAATGATGGCTGAGCCTGCAACCCTGGAAATTTTTTCTGATTATGTCTGACCCTGGTGCTACTTCATTACCGGGCGTATTGAACAGTTGCAAAGCGAGTTTCACATCGCTGTTAAGTGGACGGCTTTCCCACTTCATCCGGACACCCCTGCAGAGGGCTTGACCCTCGCGGAGCTGTTTGCGGGTCGACCGATTGATATCAACCAGGTATTGGCACGCCTGAAGCGCACGGCCAAAGATCTAGGTTTGCCGTTTGGAAAGCGCGAGAGAACCTACAACAGCCGTCTGGCCCAGGAGTTGGGCAAGATGGCAGAAACCCAGGGATATGGCGAAAAATATCATCTGGCGGCTTTTAAGGCCTATTTTGCAGATGGTCTGAACATAGGTCGAAAATCCATCCTTGTGGAATTGGGAACATCTGTAGGGCTATCTGAAAGCCAGGTACTGGAGGCGATTGAAAATCGGGCTTTCCAAGAAGCGGTTGACAAAGACTGGACACGATCGTATCAATTGGGTGTTCGGGCGGTGCCGACCTTCATAATTGAAAAGAGGTCGCTGGTAGGTGCCCAACCCTATGAAAAACTGGTTGAGCTGGTGTCGATCAGTGGCGTAAAGAAACGCGGCTAAAATGAATGGCGAATGCCGAATTTCATATTTGGCGTCATTCCGCAATGGCTAGAATCCAGTTATTTAGATTTTAACCCGAATTCTGATCCCCACCGGACAATTAAAATCAGCGACCACCGGTAGGGCTGGTTGCGACTCTATCCAGATGCAAACTTATATTCTCAGCTCCGCTCGTCGTAGCTGATTTCAGGCGCTTGACCATCCTTTTTTCCAGAATATGTTATGAATACGATCGCTATTATCATCCT
>JASFSK010000372.1:0-5411 GCA_050114455.1 Desulfobacterales bacterium
CATTGAGTTTTAATGCGCTAGCTTTCGGCTTGTCACAACTTGTCCACGGCCCGCTTTCGGATCGTTTCGGGCGCCGACCCATCATGCTCGGCGGCATGGCCCTTTTTATCTTATTCAGCGTTTTTTGTGCCTCGGCTCAATCCATCAACCAGCTTATTGCAGCGCGTGCGTTTCAGGGAATGTCTGCTTCGGTCGAGGCCGTCTTGGTCTTAGCTATCATTCATGACTTATTTGACATGACCGATAGGGTTCGCGCTTTGGCCATTTATGGGATGGCTCTGGCATTGGCACCGGCTACAGCTGCGATTATCGGCGGTTATGTGCATACGTGGCTGGGATGGCGTTCAAATTTTGTGCTGCTGGCAATCATCGGGCTTTTGGCTTTGGTTCTGATCAGACGTTTGCTGCCCGAGTCTACGATACCCGACAAAAATGGCCTAAGGCCAAAGCAAATAATAAAAGGATATGGTCGGCTTTTAACCAATCAGATGTTTTTGTGCTATGCCATCATTTCCGGTGCCGGGTCCGGCATGATAATGGCATTTGTCACCGCCGGGCCGTTTGTTCTGATTTCATATTTGAATGTCGCCGTTCATCACTACGGCTTATATCTCTTGATGCCGGTCCTGTCCTACATTGGCGGCAGCCTGCTTACCAAGCAGGTTTCCGGTAAGGTGAGCGTCGAAGCTTTGTTGCGTTTCGGATTGATGATAACGGTAATCGGCGCCATACTCTTGTCAGTGCTGATATTCGGTGGATTTCAAGGTGCGATCCGATTGACGCTGGCCATGGCGGTGACAACCTTTGGTCTGGGTCCGGTGTTTGCAGTTGCCCCCATGCGCGCCCTGGCCGCAACTGACGGTTCTATCGGTGTGGCATCCGCCTTGGTCAGCATGATTCCGCCGATCATGGGCGGTCTGTCCGCCACCAGCCTCAGCGTGCTTCATGACGGAACTTCGCGACCAATGGCGATTACGGTTCTGGGGCTGCTGGTTGTCATCGGAGCAGCGTACTCGATAATATTGAGAAGGGATTGATTTAAATTTCATTCTCAAAATTGCATTTCAGCAACAGCAAACCGCCTTCAAGGACCGCGTCCACCTTGTAGGGCAATTTGTTAAATAGCCTGATCATACCGGTGTTATTCGTCTTGGTGTAGGCGAGCAGGCCGGTAAAGCTGTTTTCCAGGGCGGCTTCGGTGAGCTTCTCCAGGAGAATCGAGGCGATTCCCTGGTGCTGCCAATGTTTGGAAACCGAAAATGCAACCTCCGGCTCGGTACCCTGGCCGAGGGCATATTCCCCCAGACCGATTATTTTTTCAAATCCAACTTCGCCGGTAACCGCAACGATGGAAAGGTTTTTAATGTAATCAACCTGGAATATGCCTTCCATATCTTCCCTGAAAAATCTTCTGCGGTTGCCGAAAAATCTGGCTTGAATGTCTTTCTCGTCCAGGGAATAAAAATACTCCTGAATCAGACGGCCATCAACGGCCTTCGTGGGACGGAACGTCACCAGTTGACCTTTGATTTCGCGGGTTTCTTCCATTCTGGCGGGGTAAACTCCAAAAAGGGATTCCGTAAGGGTCCGGTTGCGATCGATAAGCCCGGCATCTTGAGCATCGTGAAATAGCTCGTCACGATCAGCCGGATGAGCCAGACTGATCATGGCCATGGCCCGCTCTTCGATATTTTTACCCAAGAGATTGACCATGCCGAATTCGCTGACGACATAGGAGACATATCCTTTAGGAATTACAATAGAACCGGAATTCCTATGTGATATGATCCGGCTAGACTTGCCATCTATGCTCCTGGCGGGAATGACAATAATGGATTTTCCGGCGGGCGACAGGCTGGCCCCCAATATGAAATCAAACATTCCGGTGATTCCGGAAAAATGGTTTTGGGGCAGGGCATCAGCATAAACCTGCCCGCTTAAATCCATGGTACGGGCAAAATTAATCGCCACCAATTTATTGTTTTGTGAAATTATGGCCGGGTGATTGACATAATCGGAGGGCTTGAATTCAACGGCAACATTGTCATTCAGCGATTGATACAATGATTTGCTGCCAATGGCCCCACTGGCGATAAGCTTTCCATCATTCAAACCTTTATTGCGGTTGGTGATCACACCATCTGATACCAATTGCATGAGATCATCGGTTAAAATTTCGGTGTGGACACCAAGGTCATTTTTCTTCCCAAGGGACTTTGCGATAGATTGGGAGAGCTCGGCCAATCCGAGCTGAATAGTGGATCCGTCATTGACCAGGTTGGCCGTTATATTTGCTATTTCGTTGGCGGATTCATAACTGGGCAAGTCAAATGCACTCAGCAATTCTTCTTCTTTTTCCACAATCATGTCGACGTCATCGACATTGATAAATCCATCGCCGGGAATCCTGGGCATGGCTGGGTTTACCTGTACGATAACCTTGCTGGCAGATTGGGCCGCTGCCAGGGTAACATCCACCGATATGCCCAGGTTCATCCAGCCATGATCGTCCGGCGGGGAGACCTGAATAAAGGCAAAGTGAAGCGGCAGCAATTTTTTTTGAAATAAACCGGGAACGGCGCTCAGGGTTATGGGGGTGATAAATTTTCTGTTGGCACGGAGACTCTTCGTTTGATCGGAACCCTGATAAATTGACCGTACGTTAAACTTGTGGCCCTGATATTCATCTGCCATCAATGCCATCAAGGAGCCTTCCAGACTCAAAAGACGCACTATCTCTACATCCGAAAAATATTCTGCATTGTCCATCAATGCATTGACCAAATGCTGGGGTTCGCCGCAGGAAGACCCAATAAAGACCCGTTGACCGGAGCGGATTATCCGAATTGAATCTTCAGCGGTGCAAAGCTTTGACTGATATTTTTTCATGGAAGGGGTGTCTTTCATTTTCAGTATCCTCGGGTATTTCCCATCATACCGACTATGGGGTATTATCAGATGTCGAAATCAGTGCTTCACTTCCGACCAGCAGTGTTTTTCCGGCAACTTTTTCGAACCCGACGGTTTCACCCATATTCAGCAGGTGAAGCCGCATATCTTTGGGCTTCATTTCTTTCCATGCATATTGCAGGCGGCGCGGGGGGTCCAGAATATGCTCAAAACTGATGATCCAGGTCCCCCAGCCCCAGGGGATAAATTCCCGGCAGCCCAAATCCTGAGCGGCACATATGGCATCTTCCGGGGTAAGATGCACGTGACGTTGAAAATAAGCGGAAATCGGCATCAAACAGATATCAATGGCACCGAACCGTGCTTTGATATCCTTGAATCCATCACTGTATCCGGTGTCACCGGCAAAATACACGCTGTAATTTCGCCATTTAAAGAGCCAGCCACCCCATAAGGTCCGATTGGGCCCGTGCATGGAACGCCCCGACCAGTGGGTGGCCGGAACGAAATAAACAGTGAGGCCTCCAATCGAATCTTTGGTGTACCAGTCCATCCCGGTGACCTTTGGATAACGCGATGGGAAATTGTCTTCCAAACCCAAAGGGACATAAAAATGCGTATCGAGGGGCAGTTGATCGATGGTATTCCAGTTTAGGTGATCGTAGTGATTGTGTGAGACGGCCACAATGTTGATCTGTTTGTTTCCAGGATCTTCAGAGTTTTCGAAGAAAGGCAATTGCCGGGTGGTGAGCGGCGGCTCGGCATAGAGCTTGCCAATATCGGCATATTTCATGAATTTGCCCGTTAAGCCGTCTATTGACTCAAGCACCGGATCAACCAGAATTTGATATTTTTTCCCCAGTTGAATCAAGACGGTCGCATGACGGATCCATGTAATTTGAACATCACTGGCAGGTGATTGAAGCAGAGAAAGATCGGGGGCGACGGTATATTCCAATGCATCATATCCTTTGGTCCGGTCGATATCTCCTCTGGGATCACTGAGAAAAGCATATTTTCGGACGCCTTTTTCATGGGGCTGGCGAAAGTCGATGCGGTCGAATTCGGATTCCTCGAGGAGTTTATATTTGGCTGGAAATAAATTGATATAGCGTCCGCGTTGGCGTTCGTAGTGATTTAGATCTGGATTTTTAATTACCCTGCGGTTTGCGGTGGTGCAGGCAGTACAGGTAAACAGAATTGCCAGAGACAAAATCAACATCTTTTGAATGGGCCTGAGTGAAACGGCAGATGATTTCATGATAGACCTCAAATTGGTTAAAACCGTAACTTAAATACTGTTTTTTTGTTGGGCGTTGACGTCACACCAATGGTTGCCTTATGCTGACGAAGAATTTGTCTGGATAAACTCAACCCAATCCCGGACCCCTGCTGTTTGGTGGTGAAAAACGGGATAAAGATTTTTTCGGAAACCTCCTCGGTAATCCCCTTGCCATTATCAATCACTTTAATCACCGGGTTGCCAATGTCATCTGTTGCGGCTTTTAGTTTGATTTTTGGACGATCGATATCCTTAACGGCCTCCAGGGCATTTTTACACAGATTAATCAAAACCTGTTCAATCAATGCCGGATCAGCCGTTATCTCGAGGCTTTGTGGTTCAATTTGAATATTAAAATTGATCGAAGATTCAACAAATTGGTCTTTCATCAGGTATTCGACCCTTTCAAAAAGACCCCTGATTTTAACTATCTTAAATTCCGGTTTCGGAATTCGCGTGAGCTCTCTGTAATTTTCAATAAACGTCAGCAGCCCTTTACTGCGTTTTTCAATGGTATTGACGGCATGACGGACATCATCAATGGTTTCGTTTAAGGATTCGGGCACTTCACACGCATGCCCACTTTTCAACAAGCCATATGCCGTTGAAGACAGTGAAGCGATCGGCGTGATCGAGTTCATGATTTCATGGGTGAGAACCCGAATCAGATTTTGCCAGGACTTCATCTCTTCTTCTTCCAGCTCATTTTGAATGTTTTGCATTGCAACCAGCATGAGCCGTTGTTTGTGCAGAACAAAGCCGGTGGCTTTTACAGACAGCTGCAGCAATTCGTCATTCTGTTTTAATTTAACCAGGTCGTTTCCACCAGGCGACAGGTTGCTGAGCTTCTGGACGATTTTGGGGCTGACACTTGCCAGATCTTGTATATTTCTCAACCGAGGAATTTTTAATAATTTTTTTGCAGCATTGTTTAGCAATTCAACCTCACCCGAAGGGTCGAAAGCGATCAGCCCTATGCCGACGTGGTCGACGATCGTTTGCAAGAATCGCAAATGCTCTTCTTTTTCCAGCTTGGCACGCTGGAATTCCTTGATTACTTCAGTAAATGCGCTGCGTAATTCCTCGAAACCCGCGCCTTTTAACTTATTGCTGAATGATCGTGAAAAATCAGAGTACTTGATCGATTGTAAAAATCGGGTTAGATCCCGGTTGCTTTTGGTAACATATCGAACCAGCTCGAAGATCTGATAAGCGCCAA
>JASFSK010000373.1:0-5379 GCA_050114455.1 Desulfobacterales bacterium
ACATCGGCACGGTTGAGAATAAAGGCCGGTATTACATAGCGAAGATTGTTCGACCCGATGGCAGCCCGATTCAACGGCTTTTGATAGATAAACAGACAGGCAACGTACAGATGGTCGGCCGTTAATTTGTTTTTCAGAGACAGAATTTATCTTTCACTAAATAAGGGAAATCCTGTATTTTGAGTGCAAAAATAGGGTGTTGAAAAAAAATTTAAAAAACCCCTCAGCGTCATCTGCGAACTATATTTTGCCTGCAAATTCAAACTCCTGATATGAGGTAACCCGATTTTTTCCCTCGCGCTTCGAGCGGTACAAGGCCTTGTCTGCTTTTTTTATCAGGACCTTTGCCGACTTTCCCATTGCCGGACATGCGGCAGTGCCGATACTGATTGTCAGGTTTGATATTTTTTTGTACTTCTTCTCAACTCGCCGCCTGATTCTCCGGGCGATATTGGCAGCTTCTTTGATACCAGTCTGTGGTAATATTACCGAAAACTCCTCACCCCCGTATCGGCAGCAAATATCGAGATCTCGGGTTGTTTTCTCAATCAGTAAAGCTATCTCGGCTAATGCAAGGTCTCCTTTCTGATGACCATGGGTATCATTAAACTTTTTGAAATCATCAACATCAATCATCAGGATAGAGACTTCGGAACCGTAGCGTTTAAATCGTTTGATTTCGGTTTCCAGCTTTGCGTGAAAAGTCGTGACATCAAACAGCTGGGTGAGCCCATCCGTTACTGCAATTTCTGCGATTCGGGAAATTTTGTGTTTACTGATCACTGCAGCAGCTTCAAGCTCATTGTGTAAATTGCTTAAGTAGTCCAGCGCAGCGACGGCAATGCCGACATTGCGCCCCACTGCTTTCGATATTTTTTTCTTGTGTCCGATGATTTTATTCCACAAGGACGGAGCCGATTCTTCCGGGTAGTACTGATGTGTCAGGGTAAATAACAAATCAACGTACAGGCCGTCACCTCGCTGCCGGTATAGCTTTTGAAAGCGTATTTTTTCATCGGCTGTTGGACTCCTGTCGCCGGCTATGGCAGATACAAAATCCAATGAAATTTCTTTATTGTCGGCAAGCCGGTAGAGCTGTTGTCTGATTTGCTTTTGATGCGGCAGTTTCTTTTTTTCCTTTTTGGCCATGGCCAGATTAGTGGGCATAGGAGCTATACTGCGTGTCTTTGCAAGCCCCGGTGCACCAGATAGTTGACTGTGCCTGCAGGGTGATTTCCAAAAGTGTCTTTTTCTCCAACCTCCACCCCGGTAAGAATTTGGATACCCTCCTCAATAGTACGCACCGGAATTAAATGAAAAAAATGATTTTCAACGGCTTGGATGACGTCTCTGCGTAATACCATATCGGGTACGGCAGCCTGAGGAATCATCACCCCCTGAAGTCCGTGTAATTCTTCCGTTCGAGAGGAATCAAACAAAAGTTCGATTCTATCGCCAAGACTGTCGCCGGCTTCAAGGTCGCCTTCCTGATTTAGAATGCCGGTCACGGCGATATCCTGTCGGACTGGAAGATTGGCGATCCGGGACAACAGAGCCAATAACTCCGCTGATGACGCACAGTCGGCAGGTACCAGTCTGCATGGCATTTCGAAGAATATGCGTGCGCTGATGCTTATTTCATCGCCTTGTGCAAAATTGGATTTCAGAAAATTGTTAATAATAATGTTACCTTTGTCCAGCAACAGCCTGCCATCCCGGGTTCGACGTTCGATATTGACGACACCCCTTCTGCCTTTCGCTATTTCGGCGGTTACCGGCACATACCTTTCAAGGCGATCTTCTCCCGCACCTGGAAAACAGATCCCTTTGGTTTGTCCCACTTTACTATCCTGCCATGATTGTGGAGAATTTTTCAGATATCTTAACATCAAAGTTGAAACTGTCCTCCAGTCTTTCGCTTATACACAACTATACTATGGTTAACAGTAAGTTTTCGCAATAGGGTTAATGCTGTATTTAATATCCAATGGCTCAGTATAATGTTCAAGTTTAAATACGATGCTCGACTCGTTCTTTTAAACTCGTATGGGCTGAATGTTGAGCCGACCGAGCGATGTACATGATTATCAGGGCCGGAATACCGACTTGACTGTATTTACTTTAAAATGAGTTGTTTCCACAATATCATAAAAGGCTTGAAATTATAAATCAGGAAACGAATATCGGGAGCCGAAAAATGACACCTATTACAAAAGACGACTTACAGCGGCTGATGCGGATACAGGATCAATGCTGTATTTCCATTTTTATGCCGACCCATTCGGATACGACGGAAATTGAACAGGATCAGATTCGATTCAAAAATCTGATCCGTCAGGCTGAGAAAAGCATAAACGATACGGCACTTTCCCCTAAAAGCATGAACCCTGCCCTCGAAAAAGGCAGGCAGCTTCTGCAGGATATTTCTTTCTGGCGTTATGCAGCCGATGGCCTGGCCGTGTTTCTGTCGACAGACCAATTTTTGCCTTACCGCTTGCCGCTCAAATTCGAGGAATTGCTGGTGGCGTCCAACCGCTTCCATGTCAAGCCCTTGCTGCCGCTTTTCAGCAGTGACGGTCGTTTCTATGTTCTGGCCATCAGTCAAAAGGCAGTCAGAATGTTGCAGTGCACCCGTTACAGTGCCATGGAGATCGATCTGCCTGAACTGACGGGTGGCCTTCAAAAGGTGCTGAATTACGATGACTCCGGCAAGGAACTCCAGTTTCATACCGGTACCGCAGCCGGCGGTGATCGCAGGTCGGCCATGTTTCACGGCCACGGCGTCGGGGTGGATGATGCCAAAGAGGAAATCGTGCAATATTTTAGAAAAGTTGACGAGGTCACCTGGAAAATTTTGCAGACCGAGGTGGCACCCTTGGTGCTGGCCGGTGTGGATTACCTGCTGCCCTTGTACCGATCCGTCACAAGCTACGGCAACCCGGTGGACGATGGGATTCAGGGGAATCCAGACGAGATACCAATCGAGACGCTTCACGCCAAAGCGTTGGAGATCGTACATCCCTACTTCACCAAAATTCAGGAAGATGCAGCCGCCCGTCTCCGACAACAGGCCGGCACCGGACTGGCCTCCAGCGATTTGCGGGAAATTGTCCCAGCCGCCGCTCAGGGACGGGTGGATACCCTTTTTGTGGCCAAGGGGCAACAGTGCTGGGGCATCTTTGATGCCATCGCAAACGAAGTAAAGCTCGATGAGGAGGCAACCGCCGGCGACGAGGATCTGCTCAATCTAATCGCTGTCGAAACCTTGATCAATGGTGGCCGGGTTTACGTGGTCGAACCGTCGCAGGTGCCCCTGGCAGGCCCGGCGGCGGCATTGCTTCGGTTTTAAGGCGTGGTTTTCAGCGTGAACATTCCGTGTTTTAAAACATCTCAATGTTTTGGTCACAGGTGAATGAGATCGAAAAAAGAAAAGGACAGCAACATGAAAATACCATTGGAGATGACCTTCAGGGGTCTCGAGCGAACCGATGATATTGAAAATTTGATCCGAGCTAAGGCCGACGGGCTGAAAAAAATCTGCGATGCCCTCATCAGCTGGCGGGTGATGATTGAAAGCCCCACGAACATGAGCAATCCGGCAATTTCTATCGGATTCGCATCAGCATGAGAGTGCCACCGGTGCACGATCTGGTCGTCAAACGGACATCACGCGATGGCTATTTGCATAAAACGCTGTCGGCCGTAGTAGCCGGTGCGTTTGATGCCGCCTACCGCCACTTGAGAAAACTGATGGACAAGCAACAGGGTCAGGTCAAAGCCCATCCCCGTCAGGAGGACTTGCCCTCGTATTCCATCTGAAGACCCGCAGGGATTGATGGTTTATTAAAACCGGCGAAGGGCAGCAGCTGTATTTTCATTGCAATAGCGTACCGATTGACGGCTACGATCGCCTGGAAATTGGTACGGTTGGGCGTTTTGAGGCCCTAAAGGGGACTCCCAAAGCGAGCATGCCCCGCCCATAGATAACTGAATAAAGTTCGACCCTAAACGACTCAGTCAGGGTACGAGGTTATGACAAATTTCGCTAAACTTCGGTCTTATTTCTAATTACCGCTTCCGCAAATTCACTACTGACGGACAGGCGGTCTTTGAGTATCTCGAACATTCTCCTTTTTTCATCGGTTAACTTTTTGTCCGGCAGCGCCACTTCCACTGCCAACCCAAAGGCGGTCTTTTTTTGCTCGGGTGTCAGGACATCGGCGGCAATCTCCAGCGCCTTATAGGGATTGCAGACTTCCATTTCGTTGACAAATTTGTTTACCAGTGAAGAAATTGCTTTCTTTCTTGCAGCAAACAATTTATGGTGTTCCAAAATCGCTTCAATGCGTTTGACGTCTGCTTCACAATTCTGGTAATCCATTTGGGCTGCATAAACAGCGATGATGGTCAATGCCTCCTGTAATTTAACGTCCTCAAGCGGCCTTGTCTGGTATGCCGCCATTTCTTTGTCCATCGTATTAATTTTGGCCATTTTTTTGTTCCTTATAAAAGTTCAGCCAACCACAGAGATCGCAGAGAATTTTAACTAAAAAAATAGCGTTTTATGAACTTATCCAAAAGCTATCCTTAAATTCATCTATCTTTGCGATCTCTGTGATGAGCTATTACCAAAAATCTTACCATTCAGTAACTTGATATAGAGTATCATTTCAAACGCCCTGCTTAAATAAGGTCAATCTTGTATTTTTAATCAGCAGGTACAACATTAAGCAGGAAGTTAGATTAAGGCCGTCCACACTGGGCCGATGAATTACTTGACCTTGACAGATTTGGAATTTTCCCACAAGCCGTGAATATTACATAGGGCCGCGGCAAGCAGCGTGCCGGGCTTGTTGAGTTTGAGACTGCCGACTGCGGAATGATTGGTGTACACCGGTCCCTTGTCGGCACCTTCCGCCGACTCGCCGTGGGCGCTGAATTCAAAATTGCCGACCTGGTAGGTGAATTTGTCATCCTCGGGTTTGAAATAAAGCTGGATCCAGCGGATGTGATGCTCGGTGGTGTTGGGATGTGCTACCTCCTTTCCCAACGTGACAGTAACGTCAAACATTTCATCTGCCGCAACTTCATCCGGGCATTCGATCACTGGAACATGTTTTTCGGATTTCCAGTCGGCTGTTTGATACTGTTCACCAATTTTTGTCATGGTTTCCTCCTTCTGGTTTAATGGTTGTTGTAGGTTATTCGAGCAGGAGATCGGCTCCCCAAGCACCCGAATATGGGTGAATGATCGATTAGCTGAGGTTCAAGGGTCCAGGGTTTAAGGTTCAAGGAATAACACTCCTGACTTCTGCCCACTCCCAGAGCTCACAGAGATCGCGGAGATTTTTCCGCCGAGCGCTCTGAGTTCTCTGCGAG
>JASFSK010000374.1:0-5376 GCA_050114455.1 Desulfobacterales bacterium
GGTTAAAGCAATCACGTTTATTCCGCACGATGTAGCCGTGTCGGCCGCATTCATTACAGTTTGACTCTTTCCACTGGTACTAATTGCAATCAGACTGTCCCCCGCGATGCCGTGCCCCTCAAGATAACGCGAAAACACACAATCATATCCGAAATCATTGGCCACACAGGTTAAATGGCTTGGATCACTGATGGCAATAGCCGGATAAGCTTTGCGGTTTTTTCGATACCGGCCCGTAAGCTCTTCGGCAAAATGCATCGCATCGCACATCGAGCCTCCGTTTCCACAGGAAAACACCCGCCGTCCCTTCTCGAATGTTTCAATTAGTAATTCAGCCGCCGATTCTATTTTCAATAATGTCGCCTCATCCGCAACTAGCCGGGCCAGGGCATCTTGCGCTTCTACGAGGCTCGCTTTAATGTTTTCAATCATGATAATGTATTGCATCCCATATTGCCAATGCTATTGTGTCACCCACGATTCAAGCCCAATATGTTCATAGCCCATTGGGATAGCCTCTTCTTCCTTTTTTTATTCTCTCGATTTACCGAACTTGCTGGTTGCTATGATCTATCTCATCAATATGTTGCGAGTCGCAATGCAGTTATACGTCTTTTTTTCCGATTGGTTTTGCTGGATTCCCCCCCACAATGGTATCTGCAGCAATATCTTTTGTCACCACAGCGCCAGCCCCTACAATGCATCTGTCGCCAATTGTTACCCCGGGGGAAATGATGGCACTGCCGCCAATCCAACTGTCATTTCCAATAGTAATAGGCTTGGCAAACTCTATTCCATGGCGACGTTCCAAAGCATTGATGGGATGAGTTGCCGTATAGAGTTGGACATTGGGCCCAAACTTGACATTTGAGCCGATTCGAATCGGCATGACATCAAGTAAGACACAATTGAAATTGAAGAACACTCTTTCGCCGGTATAGATGTTGTACCCGTAGTCACAAAAGAAGGGCGGTTCAATCCAAATGTCGGTGGCAGCGTTGGGTAAAAGGGAAGCTATAATCTGATTGTAAGCTGACGGGTTGCCATAGTGCGTTACATTCAATTGATGTGTCAGGGCGCGTGCCTTTCGACGTTCTTCCGTTAGCAACGGGTCTGAAGCGAGGTACAATTCTCCAGCCAGCATTTTTTCTTTTTCGCGTTTCAATTTTTCCTGTATGTCATTATGGTGCTAAGCGTATAGTTAATCGGCAGTGGTTGGCGGGGCGATGCGGAGACCACCTGATATCCGTTTAAACGACTTGTGACGTTTTGAAAGCACGATTTATATTTTGTAACCAATTTATTTTTTATAATAATTAATGCTCAATTAAACTTATCTTGATGGCATTACAAAGTTATTTTGTAATGAGTATCTCTCCTCGCATCAGGTCTGTAATAGCACGAGTAAAACTATCTTTATTGGTTTTAGGGAGTACAATCTTTAAGGAGACATCGGCTTCATAATTTTCCTCAATAATTTCACAACCAAAAGATTTAATCAACAGTTTAACAGCAGTAAGTTTTGAATAATCGAACGTAACTGTCAAGGAGAGAACATCCCTTTTCTCTTTTACCGATAGACCCGCAATGGCGTTTTTGACAGAACTGGAATATGCTCTTACAAGTCCTCCTGTTCCAAGTTTTGTGCCTCCAAAATACCTTGCGACAACCGCAACTATTTCTCCAATTTCAGAGTGTAAAAGAACTGAAAGTATTGGTTTGCCTGCTGTTCCGTGTGGTTCTCCATCATCGCTCATTCCAACCCGAGCGGTATCCCCGGGAGGACCTGCAACATATGCCCAGCAATTATGAGATGCATCTTGAAATTCGCATTTAATAGCAGAAATAAATGTCTTCGCATCTTCTGTTGTCGAAGCATGTGCCACTGTTGCAATAAATTTGCTCCGCTTTATGGTTTGTTCGGTTCGGTAAAGAGTTGCAGGTATTTTATACATTCGATTTTTTCGTTCTTTTTTGTTTGCTGAAAGCAATTCATTCTTTGCCGAAATGTTTCCAAAACAGGTCTTTGGCTTTTTGGTAGCCCTCTTCTCCTATAACAACAGATTTTGCCTTGCTTTTTGGATCAGAAATGAGTCCTTTTTTATGTAACCGATTCATTGTAGCCCAATCAAAGCCCTTCCAAACCCTCGCTCCCAATCCTTCCTGCCTTTCCCATGTAACCAAATAAGCAGTGCCAGAGTAAAATCATCCACTTTATCTTTGTCATAATTCACAATTGTCACTTCTCATCAAAAAATGGTTTTATCATTTGTACAGCGAATGTCCGCCAGTGAGCCGCGGAGATAATTCATTCCAACTTTGCACGGCAAATACAAAAAAAGCGCTAATTACGCACCGTCTACTCCAATTGCATGGTTATCTCTTATTCAAATTTTGCTTTAAGGTGATCTGCCGCAGATTTTAACTTTTTATCTGCTGTCCACAGTGGTACTCTTATCAATTGTGCAGACGCTAAAAGGTGGATATCTACGAACCCAATACCTTTTCCCATCAGCTGATTTCGATCAACAAAAAATAAAAATTCGTCAAATTCAATTGTCGGAGCCATTGGAAGGGACCTTAGTAAGGAGATAATTTCGTTTCGGTTTTTCAGATTACCGCAGGCGAGCTCGCCAATGATAAACGGATGGCACATGACCTCGGCAGCCATTAGCAGCTTTTCAAGCTGCCGGCTACCATGGCGAAAGTGGGTAATCCAAATAGAAGAATCGACAAGGATCATAGTTGGTATTAAGCGGGTCTTCGCCTGGGAATGGAACGCAGATTTTTTTCGGTTCCACCGAGTTTAGCCAATCTCTTGCTGCTTTCGCGGGCAATTAAGGCCTCTAAACCAAGTCGCACCAAAGAGGTTTTTTCCTTAACACCGGTCAGGCGCGATGCCTTTTCCAAAATCTTGTCATCTATGTTTAGTGTCGTTCTCATATGCATCAATATGCATTATACATGCATCACTGTCAAGAATTAAATTGAATCCTTGGTTTAGGCCGGGAAGCACTTGGCAAAGGCTGCCATTAATTTGGGCGAGCCTTTCAGCTTAAACTTGCGGGTGAGCAGTGCCGAGAATAGCCCGGATTCCTTTGCCAAAAATCGCGTCCATGTTCGACTGTCGGCCGTCAGGTGCAAATCGGCCTTTCCCGTATGCCCGTCCTCAACCGTCAGTTGGTTGTCTCGAATGATCACCGTTGCCTGTAAGTCCTCCTCACCGGTAAACGTAAAATGATATACAGCGTCGAGACCATTGGATTGACCCGGCTGAAATGCCAGCGGCAAACTTTCCAAAAAACTGGCTGCTGACGAGGGCCGTATCCCGTTCGATATATGTTTGACGGTTTTAAGGGGAAATTTCGAGGTTACATGTTGTTCGGCATCCGAACCCTTAATAACATAAATGGCCTCTTCGAGGTCGGCAAAACGTTTGACGGTTCGATTGATAAACGCCTTGCGATCATCCATATACTCTCCGATAGAGTTCGTTCCCGCCGGACAAACCGCCATACAGCGATCGCAGCGCGTTTGTGATCCAATGGCCAGGTTCTGCCACATGGAGATGGTCTCGCTATCGCTGACGCGGCGGCGATAGTCAGCCTGGTTCTTGCTGACAACAATTTGTTCCACCCAATTTTGAAACCCGCCCAGACGTTCTCTATAATTGTGAGAGTAACATGCCATGAAACCAAATTCGCCGTCGTTTCGCACCGCCCCCACGGGGCAGACCTTCAGGCACAAGCCACACTCGATGCAGGGATTATACTTTAGAGGTTGATCGTATTCATCCGTTGGACAGCCGATCAAAACGGAGCCAAGTACAATCGATGCGCCGAATTCCCGATGCAATACCAATCGATTCCATCCCACATGACCCAATCCGGCCTCAATCGCAAATATTTTGTCATTATTGAGCCACATTTTTCCGGGCCAATTTTTAGCTTCCATTGGAAAACCAACGGGGATGTTGACGGCTTTCAGGCCCTTTTGACGCAATTTACCGGCCAAGTCCCTCGCGACATGATTGGCATTCAAAAAAACCTCTTTGAGTTCCAAATCGGCGATAGAATGTTCCGTGCTCCTTAATGCCGTTTGATTCACTCGAAATACCAGACTGAGAATACTGATGGTTTCCGGCATTATCTTAAAAAGATCTTCCCGAAACTCAGCCATCGAACCTCTGGCAATATCAACCAAACCTGCGTCATCGGCTCCAGCAATCAGTGCATCTTTCTTAAGTCGGCTGGCTTCCAGTTCTTGAATTTTCGCTTGTCGGGTTCCTCTTCCTGCTCTGTAATCGATAATTGTGGGGTGCGTGTCAAGTTTCATCATAAACCTCTAATTTGCATATACAATTTGTAATTGATGTATATACAATTTTATAGTGAGTCAATAAAATTATCGGGTGAAAAGCCTGGCAATCCTGTAAATCCTGTCTAATTTAGCGCCGAGAAAAAACTCTTAAGCGCTGAGTCTGCAAACGGGTATCTCTAACCTGAACCGGATAAGGGGTGAACGGGTGACAAATAGCACTGGCTGCATTAATTTTACTTGTTATACAAAAGAGCATTTTATTACATTTTTACATAATTTCAGATTGATACAACAAAGTTCCCATGAATGATACCAACCAAATAGTAGAAGAAGCGATCGAGCTGGCGGGAAAATGGCAGACCAGGGCCCGTGAGTTGCTAACCCGGCATGAGCGAATACGCCAGCGTAAATTTGCGCGTCTGTTTGAAAGCTCCGCAGATAAAATCATTCTGACCAAGCTGATAGACCAGGGATTTCGATGCGCAGACAACCGACGGACAGCGGATCAAATCCATTATTTGCTGACCGAGTACGGGATTCCCGGTTTTTTTTCCTTTTTGGAGAAAAAACTGATGGAAAGTTTTATTTACGCCGGTCGCTTTTTCCCTGAAACCACGGTGCCGGTATTTATTGAAAGGATGCGGCTGGACAGCGATCATTTGATCATCCCGGGAGAAGCGGATGCGATCCAGGCGTTTTTGCAAAAAAGGAAAAACCAGGGCCTGCGGGTCAACATCAACTACATCGGAGAAGAGGTGAGTGGAGAGAAGGAGGCGAGGTCCCGACTCGATATGTATCTATCAGCCCTTGAAAATCCGGCGATCGAGTATGTCTCGGTGAAAATTTCGACGATTTATTCCCAAATTCAACCCCTGGCGTTTGAACATACCGTCGATATTTTAAAAGACCGCCTTTCCGATCTCTACCGAGCTGCAGCTTTGAACCAATTTGTTCAGCGTGACGGAAGTCGGGTGGACAAGTTTGTCAATCTGGACATGGAAGCGTATCGAGATCTGGAAATCACACAACAAACCTTTATCCGCACCCTGGAACAAG
>JASFSK010000375.1:0-5352 GCA_050114455.1 Desulfobacterales bacterium
TTGAAGGTGCCCCAATGAATCGGGTGTAAGACATTTCCCTTTAGGTCCAAATGCGCCTGAACGGTTTGCTCGGGAAACATGTGCACCTTCGGCCAACCTTTACCGTAAGCTCCGCATTCAATGAATGTCATGTCAAAGGGACCGTATTTTTCACCAATTTGTTTAAAGCCACCAAAGTAACCCGAATCTCCACTAAAAAAAACTTTGTGAAACGGCGTTTGGATCACCCATGATGCCCACAGCGTTTCATTGCGGTCGAAAATACCGCGGCCCGAAAAATGTTGAGCAGGAGTGGCCGCTATCATCAAGTTTTGATCGAGCCGGTATTCCTGCCACCAATCCAGCTCCACGATTTTATCCTGGGGAACTCCCCAGTCTTCAAGCAGGGCACCGACGGCCAACGGAACAAAAAACGTATTGGATTTATCAATTAAACGCTGCACGGAATATTTGTTGAGGTGGTCGTAGTGATCGTGAGAAATAATGACAACGTCCACCTCTGGGATCTCCTCGATATCAAGAGGCACATCACCGTTAAACCGGGTCGGGCCAAATATTGAGATCCGCTTTTCAAATACTGGATCAGTAAGAATTCTGTACCCGTCGATGTTTATCATCAGTGATGAATGACCCAGCCATGTGACGTTTAATTGATCGCCTTCCCGGTTCTTGAAGTGTGACAGATCCACGGGCATTACCGGCAGGTCTGCCTCCGGTGTTCTCTGGTTTTTAGCAAATAGAAAACTCCAGGTGGTCGAAACAAATTCCGTAAAAGACATATTCAGTTCAGTTCCCGTATCGTCAAATTTTCCGTCTTTATATTCAGGTGAAGCATTAATATTACCAGACTGTATCTGATCAGAACTGCTCACTACCGGAGTATCGGTGTTGGTACACTGCAAAATGACAATCACTGCTATGATGCTGATGATTATTTTTGATTTCATTTGTTTATATTTCTCAATTATTCAGTAGCGTAAAAATGAATGTTCATTTATAAAAAAGTTAAAATTTTTTTAGAGTTTTATGGCATCCCAGGCCAATGTGAAGGCAGTTTCTATATTTTCCTCATTTAGTTCAAAAGTCGTGCACAAACTCGGATTGGCAAGAAAGGCGATGGGATGATACATAAAGGCCGTAAGGATATCAAAATTCACATTTTTAATGATCTTTTGTTCTATGCCGGTTTGCAGCACTTTTGAGATGGGCTCAAAATATTGTTCCACTTCTTGTTTATTGACTAGCGAACGGTATGGTGAATTTGAAAATTGTTCTGCAAACTTAAAATATTCCAGATTTTTAGAGATATATTCAAACATGTCAAACCAGACACTTCTCAAAATATCCCTAATGGGCAGCTGATTGTTAAAATTCCTGAGCAGAAACTTGCTGATATCAAGTTTTATGTTGATGTAGGTTGAAACTAAAAGATCTTCTTTGTTTTTGTGATACACATAAATGGTGGCCGGCGATACACCGGCTTCCTTGGCAATTTTAGAAACTGAGCTGGAGGCGAATCCGATTTCATTCACCAGTTTAACCGTGGCCTCAAACAGAGCAGCTTCTTTTTCATCATCTCTGGTTCTCATAAGAAATAAATAAACGATCATTCATTTATTGTCAAGATTTTTTAGCTTGCAATAAAATCTGTCTGCCGCGATAAATTTGAATTATATGGGGGTTTAAGCTAACAACATAACTAAATTCAACACCTAACTTGCCGAAATTTAATCCGTTAAATGATCTGATTTCATTGTATATTTCTTCAACATACTCACAACCGGCTTTCGTCTTCTCACCATCAATCGCATAAAATCCTAAGAGTTCGGCCTTATATTTCGATATTTCTAAAAATATAGTTGACATCCGAATTTTTTATGTTTATTCTTTCTACATGAATCATCGGAGTAAACGGAGTAAAAGAAACCATGGATGATATAGCCCAAGCAGGAAAAAAAGATCAAAAAAGCAAAGGAGCTACCGGTTGCTGTGGATCGACACCAGGGCTGCAGATCATGGATACCATACCGGTTCAGGAATCATCCGAAAAGCCCTGCTGCGGGAGTCCTTCCGGAGACACTGCCATACCAGATAGCGCCAATTCAACAGGTACGGCAATATCATCTATTGCCACAAAATCCGCTGCTTACTGGATTTGGGGATTCACCGGGTTGGCTGGTATCACCATCTTGGTTTTCAGTGCTGGCATTGTACCCGACGTAAAGCCGGAAGTTTTTTGGCGCCACGTATTATCGAATCTTGGCTTTGTGGGTAAAAATGTTTGGTCCATTCTACCTTTCTTCATATTGAGTGTGGGTATTTCTGCATGGGTGACCGTTTCTGGCGTTGCAGACCGAATTAAAGCGGTGTTTAACCGGAGGGAGAAAATTGCCATTGCCGGTGCCGCGATTGTCGGGGCCACCATACCCTTATGTTCATGCGGAATTATTCCCCTGATTGCCGCTATGCTGGCAAGCGGCGTGCCGCTTGGGCCGGTAATGGCACTATGGGTCAGCTCCCCATTGATGGATCCCTCCATGTTCGTCCTAACTGCAGGTGTTCTCGGGATGGATTATGCAGTTGCCCGGTTAGTTACTGCTGTTGTGATGGGTGCCGGGGCCGGCTATCTTATCTACTTTTTGACTTCATCGGGAATGCTAAACAATCAGCTTCACGGACTTAGTCTAAAACAAAGCGCCTGTTGCGGTTCGGATGAGGCCTCAGATGAAAGCGTAGCGCCTTCGAGTGTCTGGCGGAATTTTTGGCCTCAGGCATGGACCGTCACCCTTTTCCTCGGGAAGTGGTTGCTGATTGCATTTATTCTCGAGTCTCTGATTGTTCATTACGTGGACTCGAAGTGGATTTCCTCCGTTCTGGGGAACAATCAGTTCTTTTCCATTCCTTTGGCAACGGCCATCGGTATTCCGGTTTATACCTCGGGCGTTGGGGCTATTCCCATTGTAAAAGGGCTTTTAAGTAGCGGTATGAGCCACGGGGCGGCACTGGCCTTTTTGGTGGCCGGCCCGGTTACCACCATTCCTGCTATGACCGCCGTGTTTGCCCTGGTTAAGCGCCAGACGTTTGTGATTTATCTTTGCGTAGGAATCGGAGGAGCCTTAATCGCCGGGTATGTTTATCAGGCCGTTATGAACTAATAATCCATTTTTGAACTTCCTGACCCCTGATAAAAGGCCCACCTCTGTCGGGCAGTATATGAACAGACCTTGTTGCAAACGCAAAAGTTCAGGATGCCAGCCTTTGATGTCAATAGCAGCGCCAGAGCCGTTGCCATAGGCTATCTTCATCGCCAGCCAGAGGCTGGCACCTTGGCGACCGAACGACTTCAATTATATTTATATCCCCGTGCCACCTCCACCCACAATCTCCTAATTCTAACTTCTAATTCTTATCGATACAGCTCACGATCTGTAAATGTTTAAGATATTTTCTTAATTTCAGAAAATTATATTGACAGGCGTAAATGCCAGTGCTACTCCCTTGACAAATGCGCAAATATTGCTCATATGAGCGATTAGAAATGAAATAAGGAGATTCGGGTGGTTAGCGATCAGGATAAAAAAACTAAAAAGTTCGATATGAGTTATTTGATGCTCGAAGGCAGTTTCGGCGTTTTTATGGCCGTGTTCATTTTTTCCGTCATTTTAATTATCTTCACGGATGGATTCTTAACCTCTCGAAATTTCTTTTCTACCTCAAGAGGCTTTTCACTATGGATCATTGTCGGATTTTCACAAATGATGGCGCTGACGATTGGCCATATGAATCTTTCTGCCGGAGCCATCGGGGGATTGGCGGCCGTAACCGTCGGATATCTGTTTCAGGATTTGGGTGCACCGGTAGGCGTTGTTATCCCGGCGGGTCTTTTGGTGGGTGCCGCCTGTGGTGCTTTCAACGGGCTTTTTATCAACATAACCGGCATCAATGCATTCATCGTTACATTAGGCTCAACCAGCGTTTTCCTGGGAATCAATTATGGGTTAACCCATGCCCTGCCCTTTTCTAAAGTTCCGGAGGTTTTTGGTCTAATCGGAAGGGGTAAGGTTTTGGGCACCATACCCTATCTATTTTTCATTATGCTGTTTGTGGCCCTTTTGCTCCACTTCATGTTCAAGCATACCGTGCTGGGGCGCAAAATCCTTGCCATCGGCGGCAACCAGGAAGCCGCTGTACTGTCGGGGATTAACACCAAACGCGTCATTTTTATCGTCCATACAATATCCGGTCTCATTGCCGGTCTGGGCGGCGTATTGTTTGTCGGCCGATTGGGCGCGGCCCATCCGACCATTGGACAAAACTGGCTGTTGATGTCCTTTGCCGTCCCGGTGATCGGGGGAACATCCCTGCAAGGCGGAAATACCTCCATTATTGGCGTCGTATTTGGGGGCATATTAATGACCATGCTGTCCAATGGCCTCGTTTTACTTGAAGTCGATATTTTTCTTGAGCAGTTTTTTCTTGGTATTTTGGTACTGGTGGCAGTCATTGTCGATAGAATGCGGTCCGTTTATGCAGAAAAAAGGTATTACTGACACGGAAGGGGGTGATAAACAGTACAAGCCTGAATGGTTCATACCTTAATTTTGAACGACTATTAATATGAAAGCGCCTGCTCGTACAAAATCCAGGTCAAAGCTCATTTCATCAACAAACCATTCGGTTGTCACCGGGTAAAAATGGCTGATAATCATTAAGGAAAAGGAGATTACCATGAAAAAATTTTTACTGTTCACCATTGTTCTTTTATTGGGGATTTGCATTGCTGTGCCGTGCTTGGCGAAAGAAAAGATGAAACTGGCGGTTACAGCGGTACTTCATCCTTATTTTGCGCCAATGGAGCATTCAGCCAAGGATTATATGGAGAAAACCGGCATAAAAACCGGTTATCGGGCGACCCAGCACTTTGATCAGGAAGAGGCCAATGTGATCATTGAAGGCATGCTGGCCCTGGGCTACAATGGTTTTGCCATGTGGCCGGGCCATCCCGATTCCGTCAATGCAACCATCACCGAGCTTGTTAACGATGGCATTCCGGTTGTTCTGATAGCCGGTCCGGCAAAACTGCCCACCGATGCATCACTTTGTATTGCCACCGATGTCGGGGCATCGGCCGCACAGGCTGCTGAAAATCTAATTAAAGAACTGGGCGGCAAAGGCAAAATTCTCAACCTTCTGGGGCAGTTGTCCGACCCCAACACCTTGATCAGAAAAAAGGCGATCGAGGATGTCATCGCCAAATACCCGGATGTTGAACTGCTGGCAGAAATTGCGGAAATCGATGCTTTCGAGGCCGCCACAACCAAAATTGATGCCTTCTTATCCTCCCGCAGCAAG
>JASFSK010000376.1:0-5351 GCA_050114455.1 Desulfobacterales bacterium
CAAAAATTTTGGCGGCCTGCAGGCCAATGCCGATATCTCCTTTGTTTTGGAAAAAGGGGAGCTGTTAGGGCTCATCGGGCCCAACGGTGCCGGCAAGACCACCCTGTTTAACTGCATCTCCGGGATGCACCCGGTTTCGGCGGGAAAAATCGAGTTTGATGGGATCGATATTACAGCCCTTAAGGCCCATGAAATCGCCCGGATGGGCCTGGCCCGAACTTTCCAGGTATATGTGGCGGCGGGAGACCTGAACGTGGCCGAAAACGTGATGGTGGGTTCCTTCATGCATACTCGGTCCACCGCCAAGGCCAAAAAACGGACGTCAAAAATCCTGGAAGATATGGAATTGGCCGATCTTGCCGAGTACTTGGTCAGCGAATTGCCGGTGGCCGCCCAGAAACGGGTGACCATGGCCACTGCGCTGGCCACTGATCCCAAACTGCTGCTGCTCGACGAAGTTGCCGCCGGTTTAAATCCCAGCGAAATCGACGGAATCATGGCCACCATCCGGCATATCCACCAAGAGTTGGGGATTTCCGTCATGCTGATTGAACACGTCATGGAGCTGGTCATGAAAGTCAGCCATCGCGTCATCGTGCTGGACTATGGCCAAAAAATTGCTGAGGGCAATCCCGAAGATATTGCCAAAAACCCGCAGGTTATCAAAGCTTACCTGGGCGAACGTTATGTGAAAGAGCACGCATGACTGAGAAGATCCTCGAAATAAAAAATGTCAAAGTCCGTTACTCGGGGATGCCGGTTTTACACGGCATATCCCTGGAGATCTATGCCGGGGAAACAGTTTGTGTGGTCGGATCCAATGGCGCCGGCAAATCAACCTTGCTCAGGGCCATCATGGGATCTCAAAAAGCATTCGAGGGCCAAATCATCTTCAGAGGGCAAGAAGTCCAGAAACTTCGAACCGAAGAAGTCGTCCAAAACGGCATTGTCTATGTGCCTGAGGAAAAAATGCTTTTCGGGCCGCTTTCAGTCGAAGAGAATCTTTTTCTGGGATCTTACATCCTCAAAGAGCCCCAACAAATCCAAAAAAACCTGGACTTTGTATACAGGCTTTTCCCGAAACTCAAGGAAAGAAGCACCCAGCCGGCATCGACCCTCTCAGGCGGTGAACAACAGATGGTCGCCATTGGCCGCGGCTTAATGTCAAACCCCCAAATCTTGATGCTCGACGAGCCCTCGTTGGGATTGGCGCCGTTGCTGGTCGACGAAGTCTTCGACACTATCCGGAAACTCAAAGATGAAGGCATGACCATTCTCCTGGTCGAACAGAACGTACGTGAAGCACTGGAATTGGCCGAGCGGGGATATGTCCTTCAGACCGGCCGAATCGTCGGGCAGGGTAGCGGCAGGGAATTGCTCGAGAGCGATATGTTTAAGGAAGCCTTCTTGGGGATTTGAGCATGAATCTCGATCTGAAGCACGGTTGTGCCGGAGTGGACTGGCAGACTGTGGTGCAAATATTGAAGTCCGTCGGTATGGCGCTCTTTAAGAAGGGCCGGTCAATGATAGACCGTGGATTCACGGAGTGAAAAGAACATAAAGGCATCTGTTTTTATCGTGAATAGTCTGAATAGGTTCATCGCCAAGGATGACAGCGATCTTTATTTGCTAAATGAAGCCGATGTCACCATTCCGGTCATTACTTCTACTGTTATCCGTAATCCACTAAATTATTATATCGAGTCATTTCATTAGATTATACGATTGTCTAAAAAATGACTTTGCTAAAAATAGATTTAGCTATCACCACAAACCCAGCAATTCAGACGGTAGAACTATTCACCCGGAATTGCTGGTAAACTTTGGTCTTGACACAATTTCAGTATTTAATAAAACAGGAAAAATCCACAAACAACCAAACGGAAGGAGGAGATATGAAACAGAAGGCCATCACACGGAGAAAATTTATCAAAACCGGACTGATGACTGCCGGGGCTGCCGCAATGGGCACGTCGGTTTTAAAACCGACCGGGGTATGGGCGTCCACACCCAAAATCAAGGGCCCTATTAAGGTCGGCTATCAGGCCATTATGTCCGGAGCCCTTGCCGGCTATGGAGAATTCCATAAATTGGGTGTTACCATGGCCGTTGAAGAGATCAATGCCGCCGGTGGCATAGCCGGCAACAAGGTCGAGGTAAATTTCAGGGATTCCACTTTAAAAGCACCCGTGGCCATCAAAAATGCCCGCTATTTTGTGGACAGTTGGGGTGCAGATTTTTTAGGTGGCGTAGATTCATCCAGCCAGGCGCTGGCATTGGCACCTATCATGGAGGAACTGGATAAAGTTTTAATCGTCACCCACGCGGCCACCGAAAAACTTACCGAACAGCAGGTTTATAAAAACGGGATCAAACAGATTTTCCGAATTTGCAATGCCACCTATCAGGATGGCAACGCCGCTGCCTTCGTGGCCAAAGATCTGCCCGCCAATACCTGGGCAACCATCAGCCCCAAGTATGAATACGGCTATACCTGCTGGAACATGTTTAAAAACACCCTGGGAAAACTGAAACCGGATGCCGCTTATATTGCCGAATCATGGGCCCCCTTTGGCACTACCGATTTCCTTCCCCACATCAATACCATCATGGATGCCAAACCGGAAGGATTTTATTCCACCGAATGGGCTGGAGAGTTGATCACCTTTGTCAAGCAAGCCAACCAGGCCGGACTGTTCGAAAAGATCAAACACGTCATGTTCCCGGTCGGGGCCGCCATGGATGTCCTGGAGGGCCTCGGCAGTGAAATGCCGGACAATATCTGGATTTCCGGACGCTACTTCTTTCTCTATCCCGATAACGAGCGCAACAACGGCTGGGTTGAGCGCTTCCGCAAACGCTGGAACCACTATCCCGCCTATGTCTCCGAAACCGGATATTCGGCTATTTATGCCATCAAAAAAGCGGTTGAAATGACCGGCTCCAAGGATACCGCTGCGGTAGTCGAGGCCATGGAAGGCATGACCCTCGATTCGCCGGCGGGTAATCGCACATTCCGCAAGGAGGACCACCAGGCCATGTATGATGTCCCCTGGGGATTGACCATCGCGGATGCGAAGTATCCGTTTAAAATTATGGGCAAACAGGTCGTCGTGCCTGCCAGCGAATGCTTCAACCGGCCGCCGTTTGAAGGTGAAGGCACCACCCCGCCTTTTTGATCCGGCTGATCACTGTTAAGCGCCTATTAAAAAATGATCAAACGACAGGTGTGGCAGTGGA
This sequence comes from Desulfobacterales bacterium, assembly GCA_050114455.1. GTDB lineage: Bacteria > Desulfobacterota > Desulfobacteria > Desulfobacterales > JAFDCJ01 > JAFDCJ01. The sequence continues at coordinate 3,241 of JASFSK010000376.1, forward strand.
TTTTCTTCAGAAATCCGCTGTCACCCCCTGGGCTGTTGGAAACCCGTTCAGGATCCACGGTTAAAGTTCCGGTTCAGCCGGTGACTGGAATGAACGCTGAATCTATGATCTATCATGCCGGAGGTAAGTTTTGACTCTTGAATCCATCGTACACATCTGTCTGGCCGGTTTATCGACGGGGATGTTTATCTGGCTGGTCGCAAGTGGTCTGACACTCATCTTCGGGGTACTGGGGGTATTGAATTTTGCCCACGGCAGTTTCTATATGCTGGGGGCATATTGTTGCTTCACGGTTCTCGGCCTGCTGGGAGAAAATTTCTGGTTGGGTATCATTATCGGGCCATTGGTGGTGTGCGTGGTAGGATTTGTTGTCGAACGATTTTTTCTTCGTTATGTGTATCATCTCGAACTGCCTTACCAGCTACTACTAACTTTTGCTTTTGTACTGCTTTTCGACGATCTGGTCAAAATTGTGTGGGGTGCTGGTTCGCTGGGATCTCCTACGGTTCCCGGTCTCGGTGGTTCGGTGCCGATTCTGGGGCGCAATTTTCCAACCTATAATTTGTTTATCATTATCATCGGCCCCATCGTGGCCTTGGCCCTATGGGGCCTGATTGAAAAGACCTGGTGGGGCAGAACCATCCGGGCGGCGTCATCGGATCGCGAAATGGCTTCCGCCATCGGCGTAAAAGTTCCCACCCTTTTCACGGCGGTCTTTGTGTTCGGCACCTGGCTGGGCGCTATCGGCGGCGGTCTGGCCGTCCCGTATGTGGGGCTTTTGACACCGGGTATGGGTGAAGCCATTATTATAGAGGCTTTCGTGGTCGCCGTCATCGGCGGGCTGGGCAGTTTGAAGGGTGCCTTTTTTGGCGCGTTGATCATCGGGTTGCTGTCTTCCTTCGGCACGCGCTATATCCCGACGTTCGACATGTTTTTGACCTTTATTCTGATGGCCGTGGTATTGCTCTGGCGGCCCCAAGGGTTTTTCGGGGAGGCTTCGTAAATGCAAACAAAATGGAACCTTCTGCTGCTGGGAATGCTGATCGCGGTTCTGATTCTGATCGGCCTGTTTGCCGGCCGATTTACGGTATATCTGGCATCGCGGGTCATGATCCTGTCCATTTTTGCCCTCGGGTATAATTTGCTCTTAGGGGGCACCGGATTGCTGTCTTTTGGCCACGGTGCATTCTACGCGGCGGGAGCATACGGTTTGGGACTGTTTTCACTCCACATCAACCCTCATCCCTTGGCCGGCATTGCAGTGGGGGTCGCATTTGCCTGCCTGCTGGCGATAGTAATCGGCTTTTTTTGCGTTCGCCATACCGAAATCTATTTTGCCATGTTGACACTGGCATTCGGCATGATGGTGTTTTCACTTATCTGGAATTTACGGGATATCACCGGCGGCGACGACGGTCTGGTAGGCATCTCGCGAGCCCCCATTTCATTGGGATTTTTCAACATCCCCATCAACAAGCCACAATATTTTTATTTTCTAATATTGCTCTGTCTCGTGGTGAGCATCGTGTTGATCTATCGAATCCGGCACTCACCCTTCGGGCTGGTGCTATCCGGTATTCGCGAAAATGATAAGCGTGTCGAGTTTGCTGGGGTCTCCCTGCAATATTTTCGTCTGGGTGCTTTCGTCATTTCCGGGACATTCGCCGGCCTGGCGGGTGCCCTGGGTGCGCTTTTGGAACGTAATGCCAATCCATTCGGTGCCCACTGGAGCCATTCGGCCGAACCGATTTTGGTGAGTTTGATCGGAGGTATCCAGACCTTTGCAGGGCCCCTGGTCGGAAGTGCAATTTTCATCATCCTGCGCGAGATTATCGAACGATTCACCCAGAACTGGATGCTCTGGTTTGCCATCATTCTGTTGATAATTATCATGGGGTTTCGCGGTGGTGTTGTGGGAGGATTTTCCCGTATAAGAGACAATCTATTTTCTGGTCGGGAGAGTGGGTAGGCTTCACTGCAATATGGTGTCTTTAAAGGAGAGATATGGGTGTTCCGATTCTAGTGATCGAAAATTTGCACAAAGCCTTCGGCCGGGTCCAAGCGGCAGATAATATCAATCTAACCATCAATGAGGGGGTACTTACATCGGT